>JAABRJ010000529.1 GCA_011390985.1 Desulfobacteraceae bacterium | reverse complement strand
TACCGGACCCGGAGGGGCGTCATGGTACCATTCACCAAATCAGGGAGCGCTGCTGTCTTATGGCTTCTTTTTTCGTTTTTCGGGGTCGGGTTGGCGTCCGGCGAAGACCCCGGCGCGGGCCCTAATCTCAGGAAGACCGTGTTGTACAACGAAACCGCCTACATCCCGCCGCAATGCTACACCAAAACCCAAGACGCGCAGCAGTCAGTGACCAACAACTGCTACGTCTGTCATACGCGTTCACGTGAGCCGAATTATCTCAACGACCACAACCTGCAGCTTCGCTTCAGCCTTCCAGAACCGGCCCTAACCAATCCCTGGCGCAATTTCTTCGAGGACCGCCGCGAGCGCATCGCCGCTGTCAGCGACGAGGCCATTCGGGTCCTCATCGGGGAAGACAACTACAAGGATGCCGCCGGGCGCCTTCTACTGGCCGAACGGCTGGCGGCCCCGCCCGAGCACTGGGACGCCAATGGTAACGGGCGCTGGGACGGCTTCATGCCCGACTGCCATTTCAATTTCGACCGGGAGGGCTTCGATCGTGGCCCAGACGGAAAGGATACGGGCTGGCGGGCCTTTGCCTACTATCCTTTCCCGGGAACCTTCTGGTCCACCAACGGGTCAACCGACGACCTTATGATCCGGCTGGCGGAAGGGCTCCGACAGGATGACGAAGGCCGCTACGACCGGGAGGTTTACCGACTGAACCTGGCCATCGTCGAGGCCCTGATCAAGCAGGGCAGCGTGGCCATTGCCCCAGTGGACGAAGTCCGCTTCGACGTCGATCTCGACAAGGACGGTCGGATCGGCCGGGCCTCCGCCGTGGTGTTCGACTGGGCCCCGCGGGAGGGGCGCCGCATGTCCTTCGTGGGCCGGGCCAAGACCCTACAGGCCGAGGGCCGGCTGCACCTGGCGGCCGGCCTTTTTCCGGAAGGCACCGAATTTCTCCATTCGGTGCGCTATGTGGGGGTCGACAAGAATGGGCGGATCACGCTGGCGCCGCGCATGAAGGAGTTGCGCTACATGCGCAAGCGCACCTGGCAGACCTACGCCGACCTGGAGGAGCAAACCCTGGCCGAGGTCAAGGAACGGCACGATTTCCCCGATCGCATCCGCCAGGTCATCGGCAACGCCGAGCAGGGCGTCAACAACGGCAGCGGCTGGATTCTGCAGGGCTTCATCGAAGACCGCGAGGGGCGTCTGCGGCCCCAGAGCTTCGAGGAGACGGTCTACTGCATCGGCTGTCACGGTGGAGTCGGCGCCACCACCGATGCGGTCTTCGGATTTCCGCGTAAGCTGGAGAGCCGTCATTACCAGGACGGCTGGTATCACTGGGGCCAGAAGGACTGGCAGGGGCTGCCCGAGCCCAAGATCGAGATCCGCGGCAGCGGGGTTTTCTACGAGTACGCCTATTACCTGATGTACAACCGCTCAGCCAGTGAATTTCGCGACAACCCGGAAGTCGCGGCGCGCTTCTTCAATGCCGACGGCACGATCCGTCAGGACATGCTCGACCGTCTGCACGCCGACATCGCGGTGCTGCTCAATCCTTCCCCCGAGCGTGCCCTGGCCCTGAACAAGGCCTACCGCACGATCGTCGAGGATCAGGATTTCCACCTGGGCCGGGATGCCACCATTGCGCCCGTCAAAACGGTTCATGCCAGCGTCGAACGGGATCTGCTCACGGGGGTGCCCCAGCCCACCAGCATCCAGCAATTCGGGGGCCGTTTCGGCCCGGCCTGCCAATTCTCTGCGGACGCCGCCGCGGCCATCGCCCCAACGATCGCCGGCCGGGGCATGGCCGGTCCCAGCGGAGTTCCCTACGAGGTCGACTGGCAGGGCGTGATCCACAAGAGCCGATATGCCATCGACATTCCGGGGGTCCATTTCACCTTCCCGCGGCGCATGACCCTACCCACCCGGATCATCGTTCCGGTGGAGAGCAACCCCTCCTGCCTGGCCTGTCACCGCATCACCTATCCCAGCATGCCCGAAAAGCGTGACCTGCTGCAGCCGGAGGTGCTCCCTGGGGCGATCCAAGCAGGGGATGGAAGCGTCAGTCTCCGTCGTCTGACCACGGATACGGGGCAGGACCAGAACGGCCAATGGTCGCCGGACGGGCGCCGGATCGCCTTCGTGTCGGACCGCAGCGGCAGTTCCCAGATCTTGCTCATGGATGCCGAGGGTGGTGACCAGCACCAGCTGAGCCGGGGGCCGGCGGTCCACGGCTGGCCTCGCTGGCATCCCGACGGGCAAACCCTGGTGGTCTGGTGCTACGACACGGCTGCGGGCACCCACGCCATCAAGACCATAGACGTGCAGAACGGCCGTGAGCGTTTGCTGGTCACGAGCCGCGAGATCCTGGACCGGCCGGAATATCACCCCGACGGCGACCGGATCGCCTATGCCGCTCAAACCGGAGGCAACTGGGACATCTGGTGCGTGGGCGCTTCGGATGGTGAAACGACCCGGCTGACCAACGATCCGCAGATGGAAAGCAACCCCCTCTGGTCGCCGGACGGAAAGATCCTGGCCTACAAGGTGGCCCCCGCCACGGGCGCCTACAACCTGACAGGCCAGTATTTCATGACTTTTGAAAAGGGTTGGGCCAATCCCACCGTTCATCCGTGGCAGGGGCCCGAATCGGTCCAGATGAACCACTGGTCGCCGGACGGCACAAAGATCGCCTACACGGCGGAAGTTATCAACGACGCGGCCGGGTATGACCAGGTGACCTATGTCGCCATGGTCTCGGATCTCAGTCTGTCGCAGGCCAAGGCGGCGGCATCGCCACCGCGCCTGCTGGCCGGGGGCTGCACGCTGGGGGACCGGGGGCCTGTTTTCTCACCCGATGGCCGCAAGGTCGCCTTCTGGTCCTGGACCCGGGACAACGCGGCCTGCCTCTGGCTTCACGACCTGGAGACCGGCCGTGCCGCAGCCCTGACCAAGGATGGCCTGGCCATGGTGCCCCAGTGGCGCCCGGACGGGACGATGCTGTTGTTCGAATCCCGGGTGGACGGGCAGTCCGATCTGGTGACCCTTTCCATCGCCGCGCGATAGGGCCTGTGGAGTGCACCTCGTAAAAATGTTTTCCTATGTATTGAAAAGTAAAATGGGCGGCACCCCCTGGGTGCCGCCCATTTTACACGCTGGGCCAAGGCGCAGTCGCAAACCGCCTAACGACGGGTCGCCGCGATGGGCTTCGTCTGGGGCCCGAATCAGCGCTGGGCCGAACGCGGGGCTTTGCCGGCGAGGGGGTTGTAGAGCTTCATGATCGCGAATTTCATCACATCCAGGGTTTTCATGTCCGATACGATGCCGACCAGCTTTTCCTCGGCCTCCGGCGGCAGCACGCACGCCTTGGCGGCGTCAAAGGTCAGGTCCGGAAATCCTTTGACCAGCTTTTTTTGGTCTTTGGAGGTCATCGGCACCTGGATCGCCTTTTTGCCTTTGATCTCCACGGCCTGGTCCGCCAAACCGGCGGCCTCGATCTTCTTGAGTTTGGCATCATCCAAAAAGACATTGATAAAGAAATCCGACATGTTTTTTCCTCCCGTTGTGATTGGCTGAAATTAAAGGTAAAGGCCCCAAACCCTCCAAATTCCTATTCGAGACGGTGGGGGGTGTCAAGCCAAGAATTCCCCCGATGCCGGGAGAAATCAAAATATTGTGCCATTGTAAACGATAGGCGATCGCTTGCGGCCGACCGTCTGTGCCGGCCCATCCGGAGCGCTGTGAATTTTTTCCATCTTGCAATGAACGGAAAAATATTTCAAGAATAAATTACTTGCCGGCCGC
>JAABRJ010000528.1 GCA_011390985.1 Desulfobacteraceae bacterium | reverse complement strand
CGGGGATGGGCCCGGTTCGAGGCCCTGTGAGCCGGCAGCCACCGCTGTGGCGCTTTGCCAGGAGCGCGGCAGAGGAGCGCAAAAATCGAAACGGATATCCAGATAACGGGGCCCGTAGCGGGTGCCTGCGCCCGCATCGCCGCCCTGCATGCGGACTATTACGGCCGCAACTGGGGCTTCGGCGCGGTTTTCGAAGAGACCATCAGCCACGGCGTGGTAGCCTTTTTGAAGCGCTTCGACCCGCAGCGCGACGGCCTGTGGACTGTCTGCGTGAAGGGGGAGGTGGCGGGGGCCATCGCCATCGACGGCATTCACGCCGAAAGCGAAGGGGCGCATCTGCGCTGGTTTATTCTCGGCGAAGGTCTGCGGGGCCGCGGCCTGGGCAACCGCCTGCTCGCCCGGGCGATCGCCTTTTGCCGCGAGCGGGGCTATCCCCGGATCTACCTGTGGACTTTTGAAGGGTTGCAGACGGCCCGGCACCTCTACGAAAAATACGGCTTTTCGCTGGTGGCGGCGCGGCCGGGCAGCCAGTGGGGCCATGAGGTGATGGAGCAGTGGTTCGTTCTGGATCTGACGGCCTGACCCTGACCCCCAATCCGGGTTATGCCGTCGTCCGCCCCGGGCCTGCGGCGGTTTTAGTGGCCGCAAGCGGCCGGATCGAGTTTTCAAAAGGCGAGGAGAGCCTGTGAAAATCACCGAAGACCTCTGGCGGGTGGGCGGCGAGGGTCTGACGGCGCCGGGGGATGCGGCCGTCTACCTGGTGCGCTTCGGCCGCCAGGCGGCCCTGATTGATGCCGGCTGCGGGCCGGGCCACCAGCAGCTGGTGCAAAACGTGTCCGCCTGTCTGCCGCCCGGCACGGCCGTTACCCACCTCCTGCTGACCCACTGCCACTTCGATCACAGCGGCGGGGCGGCGGCGGCCCGCAACCACTATGGCTGCCGCATCGTCGCCCACGCCTTGGACGCCGTCTACCTGGAGGCGGGCGACGACAGGGTTACCGCCGCGGCCTGGTACGGCGCCCGCATGCGGCCGCTGGCCGTCGATCACCAGATCACCGCCCAACGGGAAACCATCGCCGTGGGCGACGGCGCGCTGACCGCCCACCACTGTCCCGGCCACTCCCCCGGCTCGCTGGTCTACACCGCGCGCCTCGGCGGGCAGACCGTGCTGTTCGGTCAGGACGTCCACGGCCCCCTGCACCCCTCCCTGCTCTCGGACCGCGGCCAATACCGCGATTCGCTCCACTACCTGCTGGACCTGGAGGCCGACATCCTCTGCGAGGGCCACTTCGGGGTCCACCAGGGGCGCGTCGCCGTCAAGAATTTCATACGCCGCTATCTCCATGCGGCTGATCAGGATTTTTGAGAATGTGACAGCATCCGCTCGTTTGAAGGTCAGATGGGCGTCTTTGAGTGTTTTATCGGACTTCCAGGCCGGGCGTCAGCGCGCCCGGCCTGGATCGAAAACTTACTCGGTTGGATGGTTACTTAAATTTTCGGAGGGCATCTTTTGCTCCAGACCGATAAAATAGTTTTCCATGCTTTTCAAGCCTTCGTGGAGGCGCTTTCTGGTATCATCGCGTTCCTGATCGATTACCGTCCGCCAGCGATCGCTAAATTCATGGACTTTTTCATTGATTCCCATCTGCTTGGCCCAAACCCGGGCTGTTTTTTCGGCCAGGTCCTGGGAAATAATCCAGGCGTCAAAAAAATTGTCGAGGGACTGTTTTTGAAGATCGATAACAACCTTTGCAATCGATGCCGTTTTCATGGCGCACTCCTTTCGGGTAGACTCTTTCAGGGTTTTTAATTCCACAGTTTGCCGGATATCTGCCGAGGGAAGTGGTTTTTCTTGAAAAATCCGACGGGCCAAAGGGTGGGTCGAGATCGGAAACTACACCACGTTGCCCAGCAAAAAGCGCTCCAGCGCCGTTTCGATACTGTTGGGAAGCGCCTCCATATGATGGAAGCAATCCGGGCATAAAAGCAGCCCGGTTTCGGTTTGGTGAAACAGCCTGCCGGCGCCCCGTTGTTCACAAAAATCGCAGGGGCGATTGGAATTGGGAATATTGGTCCCGTACGCGAGGTGGCTCTTGGCAGTGAATTGCACCCCGATGCCATAAAGCGGCACTTCACCGCCCGCCACCTGACGGCACCACTTCACCTTGGCCCTGAAATTTTTACAGGGCTCGGGTTCAAAATCGATGGGCTGCTGCCGCCGGACTTTTATGTACAGATCCAAGTGGGGTGGCAGGGGGGCGTCCGATTCAAAATACATCCCGTCCTGACAGTAATTGTGCATGACGCCCTGACGATACCCCTTGGAGTCGTAACCGGCATATAAAACCGGCGCCCAGTCGGAATTCCGAGAGAAACTTCTTCCCGTTGTGTTCGTCATTTCGGCACCTCGCGTCCACTCCCGCCTTGCACTGTGACATCATAAACCGATCCGCGCTGGTTGGTCCGGCGCAGCAAGCACCTGAGGAATTTTGTCCCATAAAAATATGAAAATAAAACTAGCGCTTCGTTGATTTTTCGTTTGGGGTGTTTCTGGCGCCAAGGCTTTTCGGTTGGATTGGCAAAACCGTTTTAAGCGCAGGTGATGGGATTTTGCCCGTAATAGCGGTCCTGTGCCGACATGGGAGGCCTGAAAGCGATTGGCGCTTCAGGCGCTCTCGGAATCATTCATCTGCCGCCCCGAAAACCCTGGGGCGCTTTCACCCGGGCCGAGCTTCGGGCGAGGGCCTTGCGCGCCGGCCAAAGTCAGGACGGAGCCCGCGGCCTGCGGCCGGTCGGCGGCGGCACCGCCGCGGCGCCCGTTCACAATTTCGGACAACGGTCGCCCCACCCAGCTGTAATGCGGTCTAATCCCCAGCAGATGGGCGATGGTCGGCGCCGTATCCAGGATGCTGACCGGCGCTTCGATGCGGAACCCCCGACGGATATCGGGCCCCCACGCGATCCAGGGGATGGTGAGGTTCTCGGGGGTGGCCTCCTGATGGTGCGTTCCGGACCCGCCGTGGTCGCTGTGCAGAATGATGTCGGTCGCGCCGGCAATGCCCGCGTCGGCTATCGCAGTTTTCAGGGTGCCGACGGCCCGGTCGGCCTCCGCCAGTGCATCGAAATAGGCGGGCGACATCCAGCCGGACGCGTGACCGGCCTGATCGACCCCTTCGAGGTAGACAAAGAGCAGCGCCGGTTTGAAACGGGCCAAACAGTCCGCCGCGGCCTGGGCGATATTACGATCGCCTTGCGGGCGCTGCAGGGTGTTGAGGTAATAAACGAAATCCAGGGCCTCGGGGGGCGCCAGGTTTCTCAGATGCTCCCAACTATAGACCGCCGCCGTGAACTTGCCGTTGTATTTGGCGACCTCGAAAAGGCTGGCGGTCGAGGGTGACGGATTGGGCCGGCCGGTGTTGGTGAGCACATTGTGTCCGATGGGTTTCTGGGAGGTGAAAAGAGAATAATGGGCCGGCAGGGTCAGGGAAGGCGTCACGGACACGGCGTTCAGGCAAGCGGCCCCGGCGGCCGCCAGGGCATCGATGTTAGGTGTGACCCCGCGTTGGAGTGCGTCCGGACGGCAGCCGTCGATAATGATCAGGATGACGTGAGTCATGTGCTTTTCTGCTCCGTTTTGGTTTCACTCGACCTTCACGCACCCGGCAATACTCGTAGAGCACGGCCCCGGCAATCGTGATGGTGATGAATATCACGGCCAGTGCGTTCATGGCCGGGCTGATGAACACCCGCAGCTTGGTGCCGATATAGATGGGCAGGGTCTGCTGGAAGCCGATTGCAAACAGGGTGGTGTTGTAATTTTCAAAAGACTGCATGAAGGCCAGGACCGCAGAAGAGATTACGGCCGGCCTGAGGAACGGAAGAGTGATTTTCACGAAGACCTGCAGGTGGGACCCCCCCAGGTCAAAGGCGGCCTCCTCCTGGGTGCGGTCAAACCGCTGGACCCTGGCCATGATCAGCAGCATGCAGTACGCGCTGATGAAGGTGGCCTGCCCCATGATGGCCGTCCAGAGGCCGCCGCTGACGTGAAACCATCGGTCCCAGAACAGAAAGGTGGAGATGCCCAGAATGATTCCCGGTGTCAGGATGGGGGAGACCAGCAGGGCGTAGAAGACGTCGCGGGCCCGGAAATGCAGGCGCGTCAGAAACAGCGCGCCCGCCAGCCCGATGGGCACCGCAATGGCGACCACGGCGCCACCGACGATGAAGCTGTTTCGCAGCGCCTGCCACATCTGCGCGTCCGTGTAGAGCTGATGAAACCATTTCAGGGTGAATCCCTCCCATGGGGTGACCTGGGGAATGCTGCTGCGGTTGAAGGCCACGATGCCCATAAACAGCAGCGGGAGGAAAAGGTAGGTGTAGAACAGGATAAGGTAGGCGGCGGTTGTGAAGCGGCGGATCGTGCGGCTGGACATCATTGGGCGAGTTCTTTGAGCCTGACCCGAAAGACTTTCAGCATCAGGAAAACGAACGTCAGGCAGAGGCCGGCCAGCACGCTGGCGTAGGCCGCGCCCTGGTTCCAGTTGGCGGTTTCGAAATTGGTGTAGATGATTTCGGTGAACCAGAAACTGCTCGGACTGCCCAGAAGCTGGGGCGCGGCGATGGAACCCGCGGCCAACATGAAGGTCATGATGCACCCGACGGCAATGCCGGGCTTGGCATGCGGAATGACGATATCCCGGTGGATTCTCGGCCAGGACGCTCCCAGGTCGCGGGCCGCTTCCAGTTGATGGCGATCGAGGCTTTCCATGGCGTTGTAGAGCGGAAAGATCATGAAAAGCACGTAGGCATAGGCCATGCCCACGATCACGGCGCCGTTACCCGACCGGAAGTTGACGGGCTCAGCGATCAGGCCCAGCTGCATCAGCAAATGGTTGAAGATCCCCCGGTCGGCCAAAATCAGCTGCCATGCGAACAGGCGCAGCAGCTCGTTGATCCAGTAGGGGATGATCAGCCCGATCATCAGCCACCTGAGCGGGGCGGCGCGGGCGACCTTGGCCATGTGGAAGGATATGGGGTAGCAGATGACCAGGGCGGCGAGCGTGACGACGATGCTCGACCAGATGGTTTTCAGGAAAATGGTTCGGTGCAGCGCGTTGGAAAAAAGA
>JAABRJ010000527.1 GCA_011390985.1 Desulfobacteraceae bacterium | reverse complement strand
CCAGCCCGACCAGCGGCGGCAGCTACGCCACGGGCACGGCGACCTTGACGGTCAAAGGCACGGCGACGGACAACGTGGGGGTCACGCGGGTGGCCTGGAGCAGCGACCGCGGCGGCAGCGGCACGGCCAGCGGTACGGGTGGTTGGACGGTAGGCAACATCGCGCTATCCCAGGGGACCAACACCCTGACCTTCACGGCCGAGGACGCGGCGGGCAACCGCGGCAGCCGGAGCTTGACCGTGACTTACAGCGCCCCCCCCCCGGCGGTGGAAGTGGACAAGGTGGCTCCGACGGTGCGGATTGTTTCCCCCACCAGCAAATCCAGCTACTTTTCGCCAACTCGAAGCGTCAATCTGGCCGGCACTGCCGTCGACAATATCCAAGTAACGAAAATCACCTGGCGGAATTCCCGCGGTGAAACAGGTACCGCCTCCGGGACGCTAAATTGGACCGTCGCCGGTATCCCCCTGAACCGTTATAACAACACCATCACCATCACCGCCCACGATGCCGCCGGCAACAGCAGCTCTGCGTACCTCAAGGTTTTCTGCTGGCGTTGAGGATCTTAAAACCCCGGAGGGCGCCGTCCTCCGGGCCTGTCTGGCTTTTACCGGGAGTTGCCGCGGAACCTTGGGGCGGCAACTCCCGGTATTTTTTAGTTTTCCATTCGAACTGAAAATAGCGTTTCGAAACTTTGGTTTAGTATGGTATGAAAACAATTATGATTTTTGTATTTTCAAAAAAGCACCACGATACGCAATAATCCCTTCGACCCCATGCCGACATTTCGATGCAAGTTTGCAACCCCCTCCGGCAGCGTCGTCGAGAAGACCTTGATTGCCGAAAACAGAGCCTCCCTCAAAAAATTTCTGGAGGAAGAGGGCAATTTTGTTCTCGAGATTCACAGCACAGAACGGATCTATAGAATTTTTGAATGGCGTGGGCGCCGAAAACGGTTTCGCCTAAGAGATTTTCTCTCTTTCAATCAGGAGTTTGCGGTCCTGATCAAGGCGGGCTTGCCCATTTTGAGCGCCTTGGACACGGTTTTGGAGAGGGGCGCCAACAGTGATCTTTATGACTTGCTCAGAGAAGTGCGAAACGATGTGTCCACAGGCGAATCGTTATCCGGGGCATTCGGCAAGTTTTCATCCGTTGTATCCAATCTTTACGTGGCGTCTTTGCAGGCCGGTGAAAAAAGCGGCAGCATATCTCTGGCAATTTCACGTTATATCGACTACGTAAAAAAAACGCTGGCCATTCGCCAGAAAGTGATCACGGCATCCATTTACCCTGCGATTCTAACGACGGTGTCGATTTTTGTCCTCGTGTTTCTGATGGTGTTCGTGGTGCCGACGTTTACAGCGGCCTATTTCGAATCCGGCACCCAGCTGCCGGCCATAACGCTTGTTTTGGTGGCCGTCAGCCACACCCTAAAAAACAATATTTATTTGGTCGTTCTGCTGGCGGTCGGGCTTTGGGCGGGTTTGTTTTACACCCAAAGGACCCGGGCGGGCAGGCGATTTCTGGATCGGTTGAAACTTCGGATGCCGCTGTTGGGTGACATCTTCCTGACGTATTATGTTGCACGTTTGGCCAGGACCCTGTCGACGGTTCTTGCCAGCGGTATGCCGTTGGTGGATGCGGTGCGAATCGCATCCGGAACGATGGATAATTTTTACCTGAAAGAAACGATTGAAAGAGTGGTCAGGCTGCTTGAAGAAGGGGGCGGGTTTGCGGCTTCCCTCGATCGGGTTGAGGTTTTTCCCAAGATGGCGATAAGAATGGTCGATGCCGGCGAAAGCGGCGGGGCGCTGGAGACGGTTCTGGACGATGTGGCAGACTTCTACGAAATGGACGTCGACGCTAAACTGACAATCCTTACCTCGGCGATCGAACCAGCCCTCATGGTCATTATGGGGCTGTTGATCGGGTTTATTGTGCTGGCGATGTATCTGCCAATTTTTCAGTTGGCCGGTGCCATTTAAACGGGCACCTCTCACCTCGCAAATAGCGCCATCCCACTACCGGCCCCGAAAATCGGTTTCCTGAAAATTAGATGAAAAATGTCCGTTAAAGCCTACAAAAAATTAAAATTCGGTGATCTTGCGATCAAAATGGGGTTCATGACCCGGAAGCAGCTGGATTATGTGACCTCTAAAAAGAATATCACCAAGCAGCGCATCGGCCATATCTGCCTGCAGGAAGGGCTGGTCGACGACGAGATCATCGCCCAGATCACAGCCGCCCAGTTCTCTTATGATTATGTCCAGATCGACGGAATCGAAGACTCCACGCTGTTGGAATTGGTGCCGGTCGAGTTTATGACGCGCTACCAGTTTGTGCCCTACCGGCGCGAGGGCGACACCCTGGTAATCGCCATGGCGGACCCGATAAATTTTCTAAAGGCCATCGATGCCTTGGAAATGCTGCTGGACTTAAGCGTCGTCATCGTCGTTGTCAGCGAAACCCGAATTAAAAACCTGCTCAAAAGTATTGAAACCTCCCGGAGTGTACTGGATTCGGTTTCCGACGACATGCGTCTTTCGCTGGTCCGCGAGTCCGACAAGGGCGAGGACATCCTCAGCCTGGAGAAACTGTCAGCGGAGGAAAGCCCGATAGTCAAGCTGGTGAATTCCACTATTCTGGATGCCATCAATAAACGGGCCAGTGATATCCATATCGAAACCTCGGAGCAGGGCGTCATTATCCGCTACCGCATTGACGGGATGCTGCACCAGGCGACCGATCCGCTGGACGTTCAGCATCAGGGGACGATCGTTTCCCGAATCAAGATCATGTCCGAGCTGGACATATCCGAAAAACGCATTCCGCAGGACGGCCGCTTCAAACTCAAGGTTCAGGAGCGTTACATCGATTTTCGGGTTTCCATCCTGCCGACCATTTTCGGAGAAGATGTGGTGATTCGAATCCTTGACCGGGAATCGCTCGCCGCCGACGTGGGGGAATTCAAGCTCGAAAGCCTGGGACTGCCCGCCCGTGAAATGAACCGCATCCGGCGGATGATCAATGCGCCCTACGGGATGTTCCTGATGACCGGCCCCACCGGCAGCGGCAAAACCACCACGCTCTACATGGCGATTTCGGCGGTCAACAGCACCGAGGCAAAAATCATCACCATCGAAGACCCTGTCGAATACCAGCTGAAGGGCATTGTCCAGATCCCCGTCAACGAAAAAAAAGGTTTGACCTTTGCCCGTGGTCTGCGTTCCATTTTGCGGCACGACCCGGACAAGATCCTGGTAGGTGAAATCCGGGATTCCGAAACCGCCCAAATTGCGCTGCAGTCCGCCCTGACCGGCCACCTCGTTTTCACCACCGTGCATGCCAACAGCGCCTTTGAGGTGATCAACCGTTTCATCCACATGGGCATCGAACCATACAATTTGATGGCCGCCTTGAATTGCATCGTGGCCCAGCGACTCATGCGAACCCTTTGCGTCTGCAGGGAACCGGCGACGTATTCCCAGGCTCAGCTGGCCGAGTGGGGGGTGACCCCCTCCCGCTACCGGGAGCATGTGTTCTACGAGGCCAAGGGTTGCGACCTCTGCAAAGGCACCGGCTACAAGGGCCGCAAAGCCATCATTGAACTGATCGAACTGGATGACGTCATTCGCGAACTCTTCATTCAAAAAGCACCGCTCGCGGAGCTCAAGAAAACGGCAGCGGCTTCCGGCACCGTATTCCTGAGAAACGCCGCCCTGGCAGAAGTTCTCAAAGGGGAAACGACCTTCAAGGAAGCCAACCGGGTCACTTTTATCGAGCCCGAAGGATGCATTCTCGAAACACAATGAATTTTGATGGCGGCGTTGAAAGTCCAATTTCGGCGTTGCGCTGCATCCCGGAGTCGCTGCGGCGTGAATTAAATACGCCTCGCACCTCGAAACCTGAGCGCTGAAGTCGGGCCGTTTGGGATGCCCTCCAAATTTGAAATTTTAACGCCATCATCAATTTTGAGCACTTGCCCTATGCTTACAATCAGGAATAACCTTCTGGCGCCAATGATTTCGCACTTCAGAAAAAGGTATGCCGGCATCGAAATCAGTCCGACCGCGGTCAAGCTCGCCCAGATTGAAAAGGCCAAAGACGGCTGGCGGCTCCTGCATTTCAAACGGGTGGCGCTGCCGGAGGCGACCCTTCAGGCATCCTTTCGGGCGCAAAACATACTGGATGAACCTAAACTTGCCGAGGCGCTGCACGAAGCGTTGGCCGGCCTCGACGGCCGGCCTAGTCGGGTGGGACTTTCGATTCCAAATGAAAACGTCAAGCTGTCCATCCAGAAATTTGATGCCCTTCCCGGCAGCCGTCCGGAAACCGAAAAAATGATCGTCTGGTGGGCGGAAAAAACATTTCGCTTCGCGCCCGATTCCGCCCAGATTTCATTCCAGCCGTTGGGGCCCGCCGCCGGTGGCAGCCAGCGGCTGCTGGTATCCATCGGCAATCGCGAGGTGATCAGGGAATACGAAAGGGTGTTCAAGCTGGCCAAGTTGGATCCCGAGGTGATCCGGCCCACTAGGATCAACCAGTTTAATTTTTACCGAAGCCTTTTGCCCGACACGGGGACCATTGCCTACCTCGGCTTGTTTGAAAACTTTTTCTGCCTTTTTGTTTTTGAAGATTCCCGTTTAACTTTTTATCACGGCGTCAAACGCGGCTTTTCAAATCTGCACTTTTTCCAGGATGTGGATATGACCATGCAACACTACCTGGGGTTGAACCCCGATGGGGAAATTGAAAAACTGTTCGTCGGCAGTCAGGTCGGCTTCCACCGGGAATTGGAGGAGGTATTTAAAAATCTCAGCGACATGAAGGTGGAGATATTGAATGAGGACAGCCTGATTTCAATTCAGCCGGGACCAGCCATAGAGGCCGATTCGCGCGCGGTGGCAGGCGCTTATGCGGCTGCCATCGGCGCTGCTCAAACCCTTTCGCTGATTGGAGGGTGACCCGATTTGGACGCTATCAGAATCAACTTGGCAACCTTCGATTTCCGCTATCAGCGTATTGCCAAGCTCGTGCTGATCGGGTTTGCGGTTGTCGCGCTGCTGATTTCCATCAATTCCATCCGGATGGGGCTCCAAAATAGGAGCGGGATAGTGGCCTATCAACACAAAATCGAGCGTCTCGAAAGCAGTCTGGCGGACCAGCGCGGCAGGCAAAAGGCCCAGACAGCCCAAGGCCGCGCGGCGGAACCTGAAATGATTGAAAACAACATCATCCGGATGTCCCGACTGGTGGCCAGGGATGTTTTCCCAATCGACCGACTTCTGGACATGCTGGAATCCAACCTGCCCGACGAGGTTCAGTTGCTGCGTCTGGAGGCAAACGAGACTATCGGCGCCATCGTGCTGGAGGGCGTTGCCGAGTCGATGGACCGTGTCACCCTTTTTATCAATCAGCTCGAGTCGCTGGAAGACGTCAGCCGGGTCGCCCTTGCCAATCTCACTTTCAACCAGGGAAAAAACGGAAAATCAGCCCAAGACCCTGAACAGATCATGTTCGTGATCGAAGGCGCCCTTGCTCTTGAAAGCTTTTTGCCGGCGGAAACCTATGGCAATTTGGCTTCGATTCTCGAAGCCCCGACCGCCGCGAGTCTGAAGGAAAAGTAAGATGGAGTTTGAGCGTTTCGTGGCCGCAGCCCAAAAAAGACGGGCCCTCTGGGGTATCTGTTTCGTTCTGCTGGCGCTCAACGCCGGCTTTTACGTTTTTTTTATTCGGGGTCAGCAGCAGCAGGTTCGCGATCTGCAGGCCCGGTATTCGCGCCAGCGGGCGGAACTGCGCCAGTTTTCAGGGACCACCGGCGGCAATGGGCCGTATGCGAAACAGGTGGCCGTGCTGGAAGCCTTTCAAAACCAGCTGCCCCAGAAGGTCGCTTTTACGGAAAAAGCCGCTGAAATTGATGAGCTGCTGAAAAAAAACGGGCTGCAGGTTGAAAAAATGAGCTTTTCCCCCAGCGAGGCCAAAGAGCTGGGGCTTTGGAGGTATGCGACGTCGCTTGCGGTGAAAGGGCCTTATGCCAGCTTGAAAAGCTTTCTGGCAGACCTTCAGAACTCCCCCAGCCTCTTTGCAATCGAGAAACTGTCGTTCGAAAAGGACCTGAAAAACAACGAACCTTTAGAAATGACCTTGGACATTTCAACCTTTTTCCGATGACCACTGATACGGCGGTTTGATGGATAACAAGAAGAAGCTTCTCACCGTTCTGCTTTTCCTACTGGCTGCGCTGGTGGTGTACCGTTTGATGAACCCCTTTCGCCAGGAACGCGTGGCTCAGCTGACCCACACCGGCAAGGGTGGAGGGGAGAGCCGCCAGGCGAGCTCTCCGACTTCGGCGGCGCAGCTCAAGGATGCCGATTTTCACCTGGCCTTGCTGCAGCACCCGCCGCAGCATTCCGGGCGGGTGCTCAACCCCGGTTTTTGGGGACCGGGCGACCGGTCGCTGTCTGTCGAATCTCCGCCACCAGAAACCGTACCCGATTCAGATGCCGCGACGGCTCCGGGGGTCGCGGCGCTCGATCCCGTGCTGCAGGTAAAACAGGAGCTTAGCCAGTTTCGTATCTTCGGTTTTTTTAGAAGCCGTGGGGAGCTTGCCCTTTTCATGGAGCGCGGCAAGGAAATTCTCATTGTCCGTAAAGGAGATCGCATCGATGGGGTTTATTTGGTGGAGGAGATCACACCCCAGGTCCTCACCATCCGGGCGGAAAATATCGATGAGGCGATTCATATTGATTTGGGAGGATTTTGACGGGGGCGCGCAAGGCGTTGCCGCTTAACATCGGGACCGGTCATTTCCTGAGATGCTTGCGACCCAGCCCGGACGCTTTTTGTGGAACCGCCAGCGCAAGGCAGAAATTGGACTTTTGCGGAACCGACAACTTTGATGACCGTAAAGGATGTATGAGGCATGATGAACAGTTTTCGGTTGAAACCTTTTATTTTTAAGAGTGCTGCCGCACCCGTGTTTGGGACCGCAGCCGCGATCGGGACCCCAAAACCGTTCTTCAAGGTGACTCCCATGAGACAGCAGGCCGCTTTTGCCCTGACATCGCTGCTGCTGGCAATGCTGGCCGCTTTTTGCGGATGCACAGCCACCACTTCTTTTATGGAAGAAGGAAAGCAGTTCGCCACGGCCGGCGATTGGGATAGCGCCGTCAAAAGCTATCAGCAGGCCTATCAGGAAAACCCCAACAACCCGGAAACCAAACTGCAGTTGAACCGGGCCCGCGGGGAGGCCTCACGGTATCACATGGCCCGGGGGGAGGCCCTTCTGGAAAACAGTCGCTTTAATGACGCCATTGGTGAGTTTCAGATCAGCATCAGCATGAACCCGGCAAACAGCAGGGCGGGCGAACTCATCCTGAAAGCCAGAAACCTCCAGGAGGCAGACCGTTATTTCACCAAGGCCGAAACCATGGTCAAGGTCGAAAAATACGATCAGGCCCGGGAGTTGTTTCAAAAGTCCCTCGATTTAAACCCCGACAACGACGATGCTCGCGAGGCCCTGGCGTTTTTTGAAAACAAGGAAGCGTTTCCGCCCAAGTTTCATCTGAAACTGAAATCCCGCGCCCCGATCTCATTGAAATTCAAAAATTCCCCGATACTCAACGTTTTCGAGGTGCTCACGAAGCTTTCCGGCATCAACTTCATCTTCGATAAGGATCTGCAGGACAACCGGGTGACCCTTTTCATGACCGATGTGTCTTTTGATCACTTCTTGGAGGTACTGCTGAAAACCAGCAATCTGGCCGCCAATGTGATCGATGAAAAAACCATGGTCATTTACGCCAAGACGCCCGAAAAGGAAAAAGAATACCAGGACCTTCAAATCCGCACCTTTTACTTGAGCTCCCTGGAAGCCACAAAAGTGGTCGAGCTGTTGGCCAAAATTTTCAAGGAAAAGGACATCAGCGCCAATGAGCAATCAAACACCATTGTGGTGCGAGGGTCAAAGGAAGTCATCGAACTGGCCGGAAAAATCATAGAAGCCAATGACCGCGCCCCGGCGGAGGTGCTGTTGAATGTGGAGATATTAGAGGTCAGCCGTGCCAAGGAAAAGCAGCTTGGCCTTGATTTTGACCCTTACGCCCTGACCCTGGGGATCGGGGAGACGGCCCCCAACATCAGTTCCGACTCCGAGTTTGCCAACCTGGCGTCTTTAAGAGCCCTCGGGAATATTTCCAGCAACGAACTTCTGCTGGCAGTCCCGACGGTGACCCTGAACTTTCTCAAACAGGATACGGATACCCGGATTCTGGCCAAACCGCAGCTGAGGGTTCGAAGCCGTGAAAAATCCTCGATTTTGATCGGGTCGCGGATCCCCTTGCGGACAAACCGGCGCGTGGAAACCACCGGTCAGGTCACCAATGATTTCCAGTATTTCGATATCGGGGTGAAAGTGGATGCCGAACCGATCATCAACCTCCATGGGGAAATCTCCTTGAAACTCGCACTTGAGCTGAGTGCCCTGGGGCCCAATATTGGAACTTTAGAGGACCCCCAGTATGAAATTCTGACCCGGACCGTCACTACGGTGATGACCGTCCGGGACGGCGAGCCGGTCATCATCGGCGGTCTGATTCAGGACGACGAGCGTACGACCGTTCGCAAACTGCCCCTCCTGGGCGAGGTGGCAGCCCTGGGGAGTATTTTTTCAAACACTGAATCGCGGGTAAACGAAACGGACGTGCTTTTTACCTTTACCCCGATACTTGCCAGGGTCCAGGACGTACCCGGAACCGACGTGCTGACCTTTTGGTCGGGAAGTGAACAGGATTTTGGCCTCAGAGAGCCATACGGCAGCTATAGTGAAAGAAAGCAGCAGTACCGCGAAACCCCGGATAACGGCCTGCTGGAACACCTCAACCGGCGCAGTCGGGTTGCGCCCCCTGGCGATTTGCCGGGGGTGCTGACCGCGCCCAAATCCGGCACCTCTTCGCCTGGCATAACGGAGGTGATTAGCGCCGGTGGTCAGGACGAGGCGCTCCTCTGGCC
>JAABRJ010000526.1 GCA_011390985.1 Desulfobacteraceae bacterium | reverse complement strand
CCTCCGATCCCGGAAGGCAAAAAAAGCATCTCGGTGCGCATCACGTATCGGTCCGACACCGGAACCCTGGAGGACACGGCCGTCAGCCGCGTTCACCAGCAGCTGTCCGATAAGGTCCTGGCGCGTTTCGGGGCCACACTGCCGGTTTGAATGGCAACCTGTAAAGCCGTGAAGGGCGACCCGGTATGGCCACTCCCCCCCTTCCGCCTGAAATACCGGATAAGTTTTACTTCAAAATCGGTGAAGTGGGCGCCCTCACCGGCCTGCCGACCTACGTTCTGCGTTTCTGGGAAACCGAGTTCAAGCAGATCCGGCCGAAGAGAGCCTCTTCCGGCCAGCGACTGTATCGCAAAAAGGACGTGGCGCTGATCCTGGAAATCAAGCACCTCCTGTATGATCGCAAATTCACGATCCAGGGCGCCAAACAATCCCTGGGCGGCCGCCAGCTCCCGCCGCCGCCGCCGACATTGGCCGAAATTCGCGAGGAGCTCAAGGCCATTCGCAAGCTTCTGGAAAAACCCCTGTAACCGTCAGCCGCAGGCCACGGTAAAGGCTGAGGCTATCGATTCGTCGATAAATTCTGTTGACAAGTTTTTTTTTTTGCCCTATGTTGCCGATCTTGGAAAGCGGGCATAGCTCAGTTGGTAGAGTACAAGCTTCCCAAGCTTGGTGTCGCGAGTTCGAATCTCGTTGCCCGCTCCAACCCTGTTTGCCGTTTCCGGAATTTCGAGATTTCGGGTGAGACTTTTTTGTGGCGTGATTCATTTAATGGTAGTTGCATGAATTCCTAACTTTCTCGATCCACTAGAAAAGGTTTACTTGCCACCAAGGGAAACGGGCTGAAGCCCGTTTTTTGTTTTTTTAAGGGAGCCATCACAGGACAGTGACCGCCCGACCAAAGAAGCCCAGGGACAGCGCCAAGAAGCCCTCTACGAGGGGGCCCGAAGACCGCCTTTCGAACCGCAGACAGCAGGAAATCGCTCAACTGGTCAAGGATGTGGTGCGGCCCGCATGCGAAGCCGAGGGCCTGGAGGTGATCCATGTGGAATTCCGGCGCGAACCGGTCGGCAGGGTTCTGCGGGTGTATCTGGACAAGCCTGGCGGCATCACCCTGGGGGACTGCTCGCATGTCAGCCGACAGGTCAGCGACCTGCTGGATGTGGCCTTGGACGTGGCGGAACCCTACAGCCTGGAGGTGACCTCCCCGGGGCCGAACCGTCCGCTGGGGGAGAGGGAAGATTTTGACAGATTCGTGGGGCAGTGGGCCAAGGTAAGGGTTGCAAGGCCAATTGAAGGGCAAAAAAACTTCACCGGGGTCTTGAAAGGCATGGCGGGCGATGCGGTTCGGCTGGAAGCCGGGGAGAAGACCGTGGACATCCCGTTTGAGCTGATCACCAGGGCCCGGCTTGTGGAAAACAGCGGGGAAAACTGATGTTTATCGCAGACATAAAACGAGTCATCGAGCAGGTCAGCCGGGACAAGGGAATCGATCGTGAGGTTCTCGTCAAGGCCGTTGAGGAAGCGCTTCGGTCGGCCGCCAGAAAAAAATTCGGCAGCAAAATCGACATCGAAGTCCAGTACAGCGACGAGACCGGGGAGGTGGAAGTTTTCAAGTTTCTCGAAGTCGTCGAGGAGGTCTCAGACCCGGATCTTCAGATCAGCATGGAAGACGGTCAGACGCTGGACCCGGACTGTGAACCGGGCGACAGTCTGGGCATCAAAATGGACACCTCCACCTTTGGCCGGATTGCGGCCCAGTCTGCAAAGCAGGTCATTATCCAGAAGATGAAGGATGCCGAACGGGACGCGGTCTACGCCAGCTTTATCGATCGCAAGGGCGAAATCATCAACGGCATCGTCCAGCGCATCGACCGCGGGGACATCATCGTCAACCTGGGCCAGACCGAGGCGGTCCTTCCCCATCGCGATCAGGTTCCGCGAGAGTCCTACCGCCGGGGCGACCGCGTCCGGGCCTACATCCTGGATGTCCTCCAGGACACCCGCGGCCCCCAGGTGGTCCTTTCCCGGACCCACGCCAATTTTTTAATCAATCTCTTCCGCACAGAGGTGCCCGAAATCAGCGAGGGCATTGTGGAGATCAAGGTCGCGGCGCGCGAACCTGGAAGCCGCTCCAAAATTGCTGTGGCCTCCCATGACTCCGACATCGACCCGGTCGGCGCCTGCGTCGGCATGAAGGGCAGCCGGGTTCAGAGCGTCGTCCAGGAACT
This sequence comes from Desulfobacteraceae bacterium, assembly GCA_011390985.1. Taxonomy (GTDB): domain Bacteria; phylum Desulfobacterota; class Desulfobacteria; order Desulfobacterales; family JAABRJ01; genus JAABRJ01. Next base: position 5,242 of record JAABRJ010000526.1, on the reverse strand, counting down.
GCGCGGGGAAAAAATCGACATCATTCCCTGGCATATCGATTCGGCCAAGTTTGTCTGCAATGCCTTGGCTCCGGCGGAGATTTCGCGGGTGATCATCGATGAAGAAAACCGATCGATGGAGGTGATCGTCCCCGACGAGTTTCTTTCCGTGGCCATCGGCAAACGCGGCCAGAATGTGCGTCTGGCGTCCAAGCTGACCGGCTGGCACCTCGATGTCCGAAGCGAAGAACTCTACAATCAGGACATGCAAGCCGGTTATGACTCGCTGCTTGCGCTGCCGGACGTCAGCGCAAGCCTGGCGGACGCACTTGTCGAAAAGGGGTTTTATTCGGCCGGCGAAATCAGTCACGCCGTCGTGGAGGACCTCCTGGCGGTACGGGGCATGTCCGAAGAGGAAGCGGCCCGGCTGATTCAGGTGGCCCGTGATGCCGTGCGGCAGGCGGCCGCAGCGGCGGCCCAGGCCAAAGCGCAGGCAGCCGCCGCGGCCGCCGAAGATGCCAAGCAAGCGGCGGCCGCCGCAACCAGCGCGGAGACCGCGTTTGATTCGACTGATTCGACTGAGGCGACTGAGGCGACTGAGGCGACTGAGGCCGAAACGCAAGCGGAACCAGCGGCGACGGCAGCCGAAGACGGCCCCGCACCGGCCGGGGACGCTGAAAAGCCGAAAGACTAATCGTCCGTTCTGACCTTCAGGCCGGGGCCTGAAGCGGCATCCGGGCGGATACGACGGGCCGGGCAAACCGACGCCGTGTGGACATCGCGGCGTCCCGGGGCCTTACATCATAACGATGAGGGGGGATGGATGGCAAAGATCAGGATCTATGAGCTTGCCAGGGAACTCAATATGAAAAACAAAGCGCTGCTCGACAAGATGGCGGAAATGGGCATCTCCGTGCGCAGTCATATGAGCTCTCTGGAGGACGAGACCGTGGCCCAAATCAAGCGCTCACTCTTCGGCAAGAAGGCTGCCGCCGTCGAAGTGACCCGCGTTCGGCCGACCGTCATTCGCCGCCGCAAACGGGAGGTTGAGAAGCCCGAGCAGGAGGCCACTGCCGCACCCGAAACCCCGTCGGAGGAAATCACCGCTGTCGAAGCCGAGGCGCCGGCGGTGGAACCCGTGACCAGTCAACCGGCACCCGAGGAAACCGAAGCCGTCGAGCCCCCGGTGGTTTCCCCCCAGCCCGCAGCCCCGTTTGTTGAAGCGCCGGTTCCGGAGGTCTCCCCCCCCGCCGCGGAATCGCAGCCCCAAGAAGCCCCCGCCACGCCCACAGCCGAAGTGCACCCCCCGACACCCGCCACCCTGGTCGCAGCCCCGACGACCGCAACCCCGGCGGAGGCGCCCCATGTGGTTGAAACCGAAGGCCAAGCCGCTCCCGAGAAAAAACCCGCCACGGTCAGGGTGGAAAAGCTGGTCAAGGTGAAACGCAAGAAGGGGGACACTGTCGCCAAGATCATCAGCCTGCCGACCCGGGAGGTGGTGCGGGCCCTCCAGGCGGAAAAGGAAGAGCGGGTCGAGGCCGAAGCCCCCGCGCCACGAGCCGAGCGCAAGGTTGAAACGCCGCCGCCCTTGAGCCCCGAAGAAACGGCAGCACGCGAGAGCCGCAAGAAAAAAGGCAAAAAGCGGGAGGAAGAACCGGCCCCGGAAAAGAAGTTGGCCAAGAAAAAGGACGCCTTCCGCCGCAAGGAAGTCGTCGAAGGCGCGGATCTGTATGCCAGCGGCGGCCGCGGCCGCAAGGGCCGCAAAGGCGGCAAAGTCAAGGTCGCCAAGGGCCAGAAAACGCAAATCACCACACCCAAGGCCATCAAGCGGCGAATCAAGGTCGACGACGCCATCGTGCTTTCCGAACTGGCCAAGCGCATGGGGATCAAGGCAAGCGAGATCATCGGCAAGCTCATGGGGTTGGGGGTGATGGTGACCGTCAATCAAACCATCGATTATGAGACCGCCGTGCTGGTGGCATCGGAGTTTAATTTCGAAGTGGAGAAGGCCGCTTTTGAGGAGGAGACCATCCTGAAGGTCGCCACGGATGAACCGGATCAGCTGTTGCCCCGCCCGCCCGTGGTCACCATCATGGGCCACGTCGACCACGGCAAGACCTCGCTGCTGGACGTCATCCGCAAAACGCGCGTGACAGAAGGCGAAGCCGGCGGCATCACCCAGCATATCGGCGCCTACAACGTCTCGACCCCCAGGGGGCAGATCGTTTTTCTGGACACCCCCGGCCATGAGGCCTTTACGGCGATGCGCGCCCGCGGGGCGCAGGTAACCGACATCGTCATCCTGGTGGTCGCAGCCGACGACGGGGTCATGCCCCAGACCATCGAGGCCATCAACCACGCCAAGGCATCCGAAGTGCCGATCATCGTCGCGGTCAACAAGATGGACAAGCCCAATGCCGATCCCGAGCGCATTCAACGGCAACTGGCCGAAGTCGGTCTGATGTCGGAGGACTGGGGCGGCGACACCATTTTTGTCAAAGTTTCCGCCAAACAGAACCAGGGAATTGACAGCCTGCTGGAAATGATCCTGCTCCAATCCGAGGTCCTGGAGCTCAAGGCCAACCCGAACAAGCTGGCCAGCGGGCACGTGGTGGAGTCCAAGCTGGATTCCGGCCGCGGACCGGTGGCCACGATCCTGATCCAGGACGGCACCCTGCGCGCCGGGGACCCCATCGTGTGCGGCATCTACTCCGGCAAGGTACGGGCGATGTTAAACGACCTCGGGCAGCCGGTGGATGAGGCCGGCCCCTCGATTCCGGTGGAAATCCTGGGCCTCACCGGTGTTCCGAGCGCCGGCGACGAATTCGTGGCCCTGGCCGATGAAAAGAACGCCCGGCAGGTCAGCCAGCACCGGGCGCAGAAGCAGCGCGCCAAAGAGCTGGCCAAAACCAGCCGGGTCAGCCTCGAAAGCCTCTTCGAAAGGATGAAGGAGGGCGAGGTCAAGGACCTCAACCTGATCATCAAGGCCGATGTGGACGGCTCGATCGAGGCCCTGCGGGATTCGCTGGTCAAGCTCTCCAACGAAGAGGTCAAGATCAACGTGATCCACGCCGCCACCGGCACCATCACGGAATCCGACGTTTCCCTGGCCGCCGTTTCCGATGCGATCATCATCGGCTTCAACGTCCGACCCAACACCAAGGTGGCGGATATGGCGGACGAGGAGCATGTCGACATTCGCTACCACAACATCATTTACAATGTGATCAAAGAGGTCAAAGACGCGATTGTCGGCATGATGGAGTCGACCTACGAAGAACGGGTCCTGGGCCTGGCCGAAGTCCGTGAGGTCTTTCACGTGCCCAAGGTCGGTGCCATCGCGGGCTCCTACGTCACCGAAGGCAAAATCGAGCGCGGCCAGCGGGTGCGCCTGCTGCGCGACGGCATCATCCAGTTCGAGGGCAAGATCGCGTCCCTGCGGCGCTTCAAGGATGATGTCAAAGAGGTCCAGCACGGCTACGAGTGCGGCATCGGGATCGAGAACTACAACGATATCAAAGTCGGGGACGAAATTCAGTGCTTCTTCCTCGAAGAAATCAAACCGGCGCTGGCGTGAAAACCGGTAAGGGAAAGCCCCCATGGTGGTCGGAGTCGGCATGATCACCTTCAGGTTGCACGATTGTCACAGCCTGAAGGCCAAGCGCAGAATCGTCAAAACGATCATTTCCCAGATCCGCAACAATTTCAACGCATCGGTGGCGGAGGTCGGCGCCAACGATATCCACCAGCGCGCTGAAATCGGTTTTTCGCTGACAGGCAACGACCGCCAGCTGATCAACTCAAAGGTCGATAAGTTATTCAACCTGGCGGAAGACCTGGGGATAGCCGAAGTCATCGATACGGAAATGGAACTCATCAGCATATGAAGCCGTTTTCTCGCGCACAGCGGGTCGGGGGGCAGATCCAACGCATCCTGTCCACGTTAATCCGCAAGGAGATCAAGGACCCCCGGCTGGCTGCGGTGATCATCACCGGGATAAAAATGACCCGTGATCTGCGGATCGCCAGGATTTACTATACCGTTCAGAGCGCCATGACCGCCGCCGGGCGCGAAGCGGCGGCCGAAGGCCTGGAAAGCGCCAAAGGCTACCTGAAACGGTCGCTGGCGACCGAACTCGGCTTGCGCTACATGCCGGATCTCCAGTTTTTTCATGACGACTCATTGGATTACGGCGCTCATATAGACCAGTTGCTTGAATCGATAAAATCGGATCATGGACCAGATCGTTCGCCATCTGAAGAGTAGCCGCCGGGTATTCCTAGCGTCCCACACCCAGCCGGATGGTGACGCCATCGGCTCCCTGCTGGCCTTGGGGCTTTCGCTGGAGCGCCTGAATATCCGCACCGCGCTTTACAACGAAAGCCTCATTCCGGCGGTTTACCGCTTTCTGCCCGGAGTGGCGGCCATAACCCGCCACTTCGACAGCCAGGCGGACTTCGACACCGCGGTGATTTTAGACTGTGGCAGCCTGAAACGCATCGGTGCCGCGGCGGCGGCGGCTAACAAAATCCCGGTGATCATCAACGTCGACCACCACGTGACCAACACCGGCTTCGGCCATTTTCAACTGATCGACACCAGCGCCTGCTCGACGGCCGAAATCGTCCACCGCCTGATCAAGCAGCTCGCCACGCCCATCGACAAGGCCGTGGCGACGGCCATCTACACCGGCATTTTGACCGATACCGGCTCGTTTCGCTTCGCCAACACCAACAGCGCCGCCTTTTCCATCTGTGATGAAATGGTGCGCCGGGGGGTCACCCCGTCCGAGGTGGCCCAGCACGTTTACGGCACTTACTCCATGGGGCGCATCAAGCTGTTGAACCTTGCGCTCGATTCCATTGAAATTTCAACCAACGGCAAGCTGTCCCTGATGACCCTGACCCGTCAAATGCTGCGCGAAACCAATACCCTGCCGGAGGATGCCGACGGGATCATCAACTACGCCAAGCGCATTCAGGATGTGCGGGTGGCCGTTCTGATTCAGGAAAACGGCAACGGCGAGTCGCCGTCAAACGGTTCCGGCCGGTTCCACGTCAGCCTGCGCTCTGACGGCACGGTCGACGTGGCGGCGATCGCAGCCGCTTTCGGGGGTGGCGGACACTGCAATGCCGCAGGCTTCAATATCGAGGCCGACATGGGGGAGTTGAAATCCAAGATTTTCGACTTGGCCCAAAAGATATAGAGGGCCATATGCGCCTGGAAGAAAGCGGCATTCTGGTCATCGACAAACCTGCGGGC
>JAABRJ010000525.1 GCA_011390985.1 Desulfobacteraceae bacterium | reverse complement strand
TGAGCTCCGCGCAGGTGGTCGCACAGATCAAAAAGCTGACCGGGGTGCGCAAGGTGGGCCATGCCGGCACCCTGGACCCCTTTGCCACCGGCGTTCTGGTGTGCTGCCTGAATCAGGCCACGCGACTGGCCCGTTTTCTCCTGGCCGGCCGTAAAACTTACGCGGGTACCCTTTTTTTAGGGGTTGCCACCGATACCCAGGACCCAACCGGGGCGGTGGTCGCCCGGGCGGATACGACCGCCGTCACCCGGGATGCGATCATCGCCGTTTTTGAGCGTTTCACCGGGGAACTCGCCCAGCAGCCGCCGGTATACTCCGCCCTGAAGCACGCCGGCACCCCGTTGTACAAGCTGGCCCGCAAAGGCCAGCCGGTTCAAAAACCGCCGCGCCCGGTCACGGTCTTTTCGATTCGCCTGACGGGCAGCGACGGCCCGCGGGTGCACTTTGAAGTCGACTGCAGCGCCGGCACCTACATCCGTACCCTGTGCGCCGATATGGGGCGGGCACTGGGCTGCGGCGGCCATCTCAGTGACTTGCGCCGTCTGCGCAGCAGCGGCTTCGCCATCGAGGAGGCGATCAGCCTGACGGAACTCTGCGCACTGGCCGGCGCCGGAAACGCCGCAGGCCAGGTGATCGCGATGGCACCCGCCCTGCGCGGAATTCCGGAGCAGCTGGTCACCCAAGCGCAGGCCGAAAAAATCCGCTTCGGGCGCCCGCTATCGGCAAGCGACGTGCCACCGCAGGAGGCCCCGCCCGACGGGGCGCTTAAATTGCTCAGCCCCGGCCGCAGCCTGCTGGCGGTGGTGCAGTGGCGCGCTTCGGCGCGATGCTGGGACTACCTTTGCGTGATGACGCCGGAGGCCTGCCGTGCGGGTGTTTGTTGAGGTTTATCTATGGACAGGTGCCAGATTATAGGATAAAGAGGAAATATTTAAAAAAAACCGGGTTAACCCGATTATTTCAGCGTTGAGCGTTGCTTTCAACCAGAGGAGGCCAAAAGAAAGTGGTACTGACTTCAATCGACAAAAAAGGGCTTATCGATCAATTCAAACTGCATGAAAGCGATACCGGTTCCCCGGAAGTTCAGATTGGGCTTTTGACGCATCGCATTTCCTATCTTACCGAGCACCTCAAGGTACATAAAAAGGATCATCACTCCCGCAGAGGCCTGCTGATGCTCGTCGGCCAGCGCCGCAGGCTGCTCAACTACGTCAAGAACAAAGATGTCAAGCGCTACCGGACGATCATCGACACTTTAGGGTTGCGGAGATAACCCCCCACATGCCCCTGCGATCCCGCTGGCGCCGTGTTGGCGCGCTCGGCGCCTCTGGGAACTCGCTCCCCCCTGTTCAGGTACCAACCAGCGGGTGGCACAAGGCCGGCCGCTTTTGGGGGCCACAGCACACGGCTCAAGCTTTATCAGGCAAGGCCCCGCGCGGGCCGCAATCTTCGGCCAGGAAGCGGCCTGCGCCACTCCTGGCGGAGAGCAGCGGAGCCGGTGACGGGTGTCTCAAACCAGCAGCCGCGCGGGGCACCATGCCGATGGGAT
>JAABRJ010000524.1 GCA_011390985.1 Desulfobacteraceae bacterium | reverse complement strand
TATCTTAAAAAATTTCAATTACTTATAATCAAAGGCAGGGTCACGGACGGCGGCGTAATGGGGTGGTGGGTCGGGGCTTTCCGGTGCCGCAGGCGTCGCGGCAAAACTCTCACCGGTCGCGTCGTTTTTCGGGCCGGTCATCCCTTTTTGGCGATGCCGCCGAGTCGGAATGTCGAGGCGTCCGGTGAGAGGGCAGGTGTGTCATGGGGTTGCGCAGGACAGGGGTTAGTCGGAGTACCCGCTGCCCACGATCAGGCCGCTTTTGGTCGTCTTGACGTAGGAATGCTTAATTTTGCCCTGCCATTCATAGTCGACCCAGGTCCCCGCCGGGGTCGATTTGATGACGGCATCATACACCGGGCCGGCCTTTTCCTTCAGGTTTTGGCCGACCAGGGTCGGATGGACGATCAGGTCTCCGCTGGCTTCCATGATGAATGCATAGGGGTCGTAGTCATTTGCCTTGAACTCCGCGGCCGCTTTTCCGCCGTCGATGGCGGCCGCGATGACGTCTACGTTCTTCTGAATCATGTCCTTGTCCGCGGCGAAAACATTGAAAGACAGACAGACGCCGAACATGACCGCCACAGCCAGAATTGTAATTTTTTTCATTCCTTGCTCCTTTTTTAGTTGGTGACTGGATGACTTCAATTGCCGATTCATCGCGGATCTTCCCACCCTGACGTCAGGACTCACCTCCTTTCTATTCGGTGGGCGAACAACTTTCGAAAAGCCGGTATCCTGTGGTTACGCAATCGCGACAACAAAGTGGCCTGGTGAGGGTGTCGGCATGCGGAGGTCTCCGCGGCAGAGGGTGCATTCATCCAAAACAGGCCTGAATGAAATTTAGCGAATAGTGAGAATTCAAAAATATATGAGAACAAAATAACATTGATGAAATTTCATGTCAAGCACTGATGTTCATTAATTGCACATTGCGCCTTACAGGCATGCAGGAACAGGCGGCGGCAGCCTCCCCGCTATCCCCGGCAAGACCCTTACCCCGTCGGTCTAATCATCCCCTGAAATGGCATCCTGTCTTTCGCTTGTTTTCCTATGCCGAAAAGGTGACGAGGATGGCGTTTCTCACCAGGTTGCGAAGGCCGATCTGGCTGTCGTTGGCGCGGTAGAAGTGCGCGATTTCCACCTCGAGTCCCCGAAGTGAGGGATCTGTCGGCTCAGGTGGATCCTTCCCCCTCAAAGGGCATCTGCAGATTGTATACGCCGTGTTCCAGTTTGGCTTTCATCAGCCCCCCCTTTTCAAAGACTTTCATCATCGCGATGTTTGAGGAGAGGACATCGGCCGTAAATCCCCGCAACCCGCGTTCTTTGGCCAATCGCACCAGCATTTTGTATAGGAACGTACCAAGGCCCAGCCCCTGGTAATGTTCATCCACGACAAAAGCGACTTCGGCCCAGGCGCGATGGGTCTCCCGTATATATCTCGCTTCCGCAATAATGTGATTTTCCCGACCGGGCTCACCAATCAGTCCAACGATGGACATCACCTGGTTACAGTCCACATTGACGTATTCCTGCATCTTCGCATGGGGCATGGTCTTGACCGTGGTGAAATAGCGGTAGTAGACCGCCTCGTCCGAAAAGCGGTAGAAAAGGCGCCGCATTTCTTCTTCATCTGAAGGTTTGATGCATCGGATCAGAACCTGTACCCCGCCTTTGAAGGTGTGCCGGGTAGCAATATCCGCCGGGTAGAGATGGGCGCACTCCGCCAGGAAAATCTGGTCGGGGTAGAGGACCTTTTGCGCCTTGGCCTGTTTAACCAGTGCCGACCGGTCATCCGGATGGGCGATTTCAATTAGCGTCTGGGCCCGCTCGCGCACCGTACGGCCGGCCAGGTTGGCGACCCCGTATTCGGTAACCACGGTTTCAACGGACTCTCGCAGGGTGAACAGGTTGGGAAACCTCCCCGCCGATAGCACGATGTTGGGCTTGCCTTTACGGTTACGACTGGTGAGGGCAAATATCGTGCGTCCTCCAGGGGAAATATTGGCGCCGCTGAAAAAGTCCATCATTTCACCGGGTGCCGCCGGGAGGTTCCCTTTGCCGGCATGCAGGGCGATTTGCCCCGTCAAATCTACCTTGCGGGCCATGAAGACGGAGATAAAACCAGGGTTGCGGCCAATTGCAACCGGGTTGAAAACCCTGTCAATTCCCTGGAATTCGACCAGCGGATTACGATCCAGCCAGGCCATCAGTTGAGCTGTTCCGAAGGCATATGAAGCCAATGACTTGCCACGGCTAACCTCCTTGAAACGATTGGTGACAGCGCCGCTTTTGATTAAATCCATCAGGGCATCGGTTAAAAGGGGCGAATGAATTCCCAGATGGCGTTTGTGGACCAGATGGGATCCCAGAGCTTCGAAAAGGGGACCAATGGAAAAGGCCAGGCAGCTTCGGTCTTCAATGATCGAAGCGACGTTCCTCGCGACTCGGTCGATGATCGGGTCTACGGGGAAGCGATCGAAATACATGGGGGGTTCCGTTGCGGGCACCAGAAGATCAAATTCGGCGATTGGCACAAAGGTGTCACCGAATGTGCGGGGTATCCGTGGGTTGATTTCACCCACCACCACCTTGGCCTGGTCCATGGCCTGGCGTGCCACGTCCACTGCCACCCCGAGGCTGCAGTATCCGGCTTCGTTGGGTGGCGTAATCTGAATAAAGGCCACATCAACGGGAATCTGTCCGGATGCGATCAACGGGGGAATGCGGGCAAAACGACATGGAACCAAATCCACGTGACCCTTGGTGATGGCTTCCCTGGCCACCCATCCAGAGAAAAACGTCTTGAGGCGGTATTTATGGGAACTGAGCTTCTTTAGGGAGATCGCATCACCGAAACTAACCAGTTGGATTAGCGTCAGGTCCTGCAAGTTATTCGCGTCAGAGGCCATTAAGTGTTTAAGCAGGGTTCGAGGCTCCGATAGTCCGGTTCCCAGAAAAATGCTCATACCCGGCTCGATTCTTTGCAGAACCTTCTCGGGTGTCACTAAAAGCTTTTCCCATGACTGGCGGTCTGCGCTGTTCATTTTGCCCCTTTTTCCTTTTTTCCCACGACCCTTAATAAATTACCAATCCGATCATAAATCAATAGAAATCAGCAAGAGTATGGGAGCAGTCAGGATGTCTAAAAAAGGCCGAAACATTGCACCAACCGGGGTTTCAATGTTATTGACAATTTCCACGCGCGACTGTACGGAGAGCCTGAAACCGCCGGTGTTCATCTCCGGAGCGGTCAAACACGCACTGCGCCGAGTGATTTGCAGCGCAAAGTGGAATGGCGGCCCGAATTTTCCACCGGTTTCCCGTCAGCAAAGGAGGTCATGATGCGATCGGTGTTGAGCGTTTCCGTAACAAAAAACGGGCGATGACGTCCGCAAGAGTCGGATCGAGGGCGTCAAGCAACTTGACGGCAAGCTGATCGTTCAGGGTGCGGAAGAGGGGCGCGAGGACGCCGGCTTTGGGGCCAACCGGGCAAAACGCCCCTGTTTCCCCGGCTTTCGCGGGGACGCGGGCGCGGCGGGTGCCGAACAGACACGATTTCTTGGGGATATTACCACATGAAAAAACTGCTGCTGATCGCGCTGATGTTCTCCCTGACAGGCTGTTATTCCTTCGGCAGAGGGGTCGCCTCGAGGGTGATCGAAAACCTGGAAAGGGAAGATACCCGGCAGTGTGAAATCCGCGGCAGCCAGTTCAACGGCATCGCCTCCTATCTGGACAAGGGCGAAGTCGTCAAGGTCCTGGTCGTGCACGGCATCGGGACCCATCGCCCCGGACACTCCGCCATCATCAGCGAGAATATCGCACGCTCCCTGGGGCTGTACAATTTTTCAAAGCCCAAAGACGTCGATATCATGAACCCCGGAAACCCGGCGCAAAGGCTGGCGAATCTGCGCATCATCACCATGCGCAACCCCGACGGATCCCAGAAGCTCGTCTTTTACGAGCTGACCTGGTCCGACATTACCGCGGACCGCAAGCGGGTCCTGGATTTCGACACATCGGGAGAGTTCGCCCATCGCCGGGCGTCCTTCAACAATGCCATGAAGGCCTTCTTAAACGATGTCGGCCCGGACCCCATGATTTATGTCACCGACCGGGAGAACCTCATCCTGACGGCCACCCAGCAAGCCATCTGTTGGATGCTGGCCAGCGGCGAAGGGGAGGAGATGGAAGACAACCAGCGCCGTGTCTGCAGTGTTTCGTCGCTGGCGCGGCTGAGCGGTCTGGAAAAGTACAACATCGTCTTCATCACCCACAGCCTGGGCAGCCGCATCATTATGGACGCCCTGGGGGAGATCGTCGAAACGCTGAATAACGATCAGATTGTGGCCGGCAACCCCGCCCTGGTTTCCAAAATCCAGGCGAAGGAAATGACGGTCTTTATGCTCTCCAACCAGATGCCGCTGCTGCAGATCGGGCTGCCGGCGCCCAAGGTTGTGGGACAGATCGACAGCTATTGCCAGGAAGGCGGCCAGAATTTTGCCAGGCGGGCGTTTAAAAAATTGGATATCGTGGCCTTCACCGACCCCAACGATCTTTTGAGCTATTCCATCACCCAGGATTTTGTCGATCATTACCTGGATTCCCGAATGTGCCCCGTCGTGACCAATATCCACATCAACGTTGCCGAAAGACTCTCCGCTTTTGGAATCGATGTTGTCAATCCGATTTCTGCGCACGGCAATTATGATTCGGATGAAAGAGTGATCGAACTCGTTTCCCATGGCAACACCGCTTTCGATCAAAATGAATTCCTGTCCGACCGCTGCCGCATGATACACATAGAAAACCAGTAGCGCTTTTGGAAATGTCCGACCCTTGCGGCTGGGCGGTGTCGAATCACCGCCCGCTGCGATGGAGATGCAAAGAACGCTGCGGCAAGCAGGGGCGGCCCTGCCGAACGAGAGGAGCCTTCGCAATGAAACCCGGCCTGGTGCGCTTGATGATGGTTGGCGCCCTGCTTATGGGCGCCCCCGCCTGGGGTGCTGGCCTCTGGCTCTACGAAATCGGTACGCCGGATTTGGGCACGGCTGCGGCGGGGCGCGCGGCCCTGGCTTCCGACGCCTCCACGGCCGGCACCAACCCGGCCGGGATGGCGCGGCTCGAGCGCTCCCAGATGCTGGTGGGGCTGCAGGGGCTCTACACCAACATCCGCTTCGACACCGAAACCTCCGGCTTCGGCGGCGGCGACGGCGGCAATGCCGGGGGGGTCGTGCCGGTCGGCAGCTTTCACTACGTCCACAGCCTGAGCCCGGAGTGGAAATTGGGGGTCAGCGTGGGGAGCGCTTTCGGCCTGGGGGTGGATTACGGTGAGAACTGGTCGGGCCGCTACTATATCAAGGAAGCGGAGCTGCTGACCTTCGGCGTCAATCCCGGGGTGGGCTACCGGGTCAGCGACCTGCTGTCCGTGGGCGCGGGCTTCAGCATCGTCTATTCCGAACTGGTCCAGAAGGTGGCCATCAACAACGCCGCCGTTCCCGGCCAGGCGGGGCTCCCCGACGGGGAACTCGAGCTCGAGGACGACTGCGTAGGCTACGGGTTCAACCTCGGGGTGCTGCTGGAGCCGACCCGGGACACGCGTTTCGGCGTCACCTACCGCTCCGAGGTGAAGCTCGAGTACGAGGACGTCGCCAGCCTCAGCGGCCTCGGGCCGGTGCTGCAGGGGGGGCTCAATCTGAGCGGCCTAACCGGGAGCAAGGTGGACGTCGAGATGACCATTCCCCAGGCGCTCATGGTGAGCGGCTTCCACCAGCTCACCCCGCGCTGGGCGGTGGTGGGCAACGTCGGCTGGCAGGAATGGAGCGCCTTCGGCAAGCAGGAGATCGGCCTGAAATCGGCCACCGCGCGCACCTTCACCAATGACCTCAACTACGACGACGCCTGGCATTTCGCCCTGGGCGCCCAGTGCCGTTTCGCCCCGGACTGGCTCTGGTCCTTCGGTGCGGCCTACGACACCTCGCCGGTGGACGACGACCAGGACCGCACGCCCGATCTGGCTCTGGACCGCCAGATCCGCCTTTCCACAGGCCTTCAGTACGACTGGAACCAGGACCTGACCGTGGGCGGCTCCTACGGGTACATCGACCTCGGCGACGCCGGCATCGACCGCAACGACGGCCCCCTCAAGGGGCCCCTCAAGGGCGACTACAGCCCGAACGCGATTCACGTGTTGGCCGCCAACCTGACCTGGCGCTTTTGAGGCGGGTGAGACCGTCGTCATCTCGCCCCAAGGGTCGCGATTTCCTCCGATAGGTGGTATTCCGGTATGTCAACCAAAGCGCAAGCCAGCCTCCTCGAGCAGCGCACCTTGGCCCTGTCCATCGGCGGCGTCCTGACGGTGGCCCTCGGCAGTGTCGCTTACGGCCTCTTTCTAAAATCAGACGTCGTCATCCTGAACGGGATCTTCTCCCTCTTCAGCCTGATCGGCGCGGGGCTCAGCCTCCTGGCGGCCAAGCTGGTGGTGAAACCCGAGGACCGGCGCTTCCCGTTCGGCTATTCCCACGTGGAGCCGCTGGTGTTGAGCGTGAACGGCTTCATGGTGCTGGTGATCTGCGTCTACGCGCTGATCAACGGCATCGATCGCATCCGCGCCGGCGGCAACGAGGTCGACCCCGAGGGCGTGATCTGGTTCAGCCTCGTGAGCGGAGCGGTTTGCCTGGCGGTCTGGGTCTATGAGCGGCGGGTGGCGCGTCGGATCGACTCGCTGCTGATCGAGAACGACGCCCGGGAATGGCTGATCGACTTCGGCTTCAGCCTGGTGACGCTGCTGGGCTTCGCGGTGCTGGCCTTCCTGGAAGAGCCCCACCGCGGGGTGTGGGCGCGCTACGCCGACCCGGTGATGGTCTCGGTGATGGCCCTCCTGGCGATCCCCACCCCGGTGGGTGTGCTGCGGCGCAGCCTGCGGGAGGTCCTGATGATGGCCGCAGACGACGACGCGGTCACCCGGCGGCTGGAGGCCGTGCTGGATGCCGTCCGGGCCGAGCACGACATCGTCCGCTACGTCCACCACGTGGTCAAGACCGGGCGCACGCGCTTCATCGAGGTGGACATCGTCGTCGGGCCGCATTTCAGCCTGCAGACCGTCGCCGAGCAGGACCGGCTGCGGGAGCGGATCTGGCGCGCCCTCGAGATGCCGCTTGAGGACGCCTGGCTGTCGATCTGTTTGACCGGGGACCCCCGTTGGGTCTAGCCCCGGCGCTCGGCACCGGCAGCGAGTTGCGAAAGTGCGCGCCGCTGAACCCATAACCAAAAACTAAAAAAAGGATCGAAGAGAATGAAACTGATGAGAGTTCTGACGGTTGTGCTCCTGCTGGCCTTCTCCGGTGCCATGCTCGGATGTGGCGGTGGCGGCGCCGATGTGAAACAAATGACGACCACCACGACGCTCGGCCAGGAGTTGCAGGATTTGGACGATGCCTACAAGAAGGGCCTTCTGAGCGAAGAGGAATACAAAGAATCCCGGGAAAAGCTGATGAAGAAATACGACGATTAGGCAGCGTCGCAGGGCGTGGGACTCAAAAGTGCGGGGGCGGTGGTGAAAGCGCTGTAATCCTGTTTCAAACAGGCTGGCCCTCCGCTTCGCCACTGCCACCGGAGGCATCGAAAAGCACCTGGTCCCAGCACCAGAGCCGCTCGAAGAAACCGCGGGCGCGCGCGTGGTGCCGCGATCGTCCCCCCGGGGCGGCGACACTGCCCAGGATCTCACCAATCGTGTGCCGCCCGTCGATGGCGTCGTACCAGCGCCTCTGCTCTTGATCGATCGGCAAAAACAGGTCGCGATCGGTGTGGCCCTGGTGGATGAGCACCGCGGCTGCGCCCGGGGGCAGGCGCTCCTGCAAGCAGATCGTTTCGGGCAGGCGAATCGGCACGTAGTCCAGCCAGCCGTCGGCGGTGAAGTGGGGCAGCGGGTTTGCGTCGGGGATGTCATCCCGATAGGCCGTCAGGCTGTGCCGCAGTATCGTCCCGCGAAACAACTCGACGGCGGCATACTGCTCCCTTGGCGGCAGCGTTGCCAAGCGGGCGGCATGGGGCGTCGCGGCGAGCCTGCCGCAGTGCGCCAGATAGGGCGCCTGCCGAATCCAACGACCAAACCTCAGCCCGCAGCCCTCGATCAGCTCAAAGAGCTGCGGCACGCTGTAGGCGCGATCCTGGGGGTTGAGGAGCGCATCGGCGAGCGCGTCGCTGCGCTGAAAATCCGGCGATTCGCCCAGCAAGCGCGCCAGCGGATGGTGACGCGGTAAGGCCGTCAGCGTGGCGGCCAGGTCCCGGATCTCCTTTCCGGAATGACCAATCCCCAGCCGGCGGCAGTATTCCTGCAGCATGTAGACGCCAATCCGACCATAGGCGGCGTAGACCATCAGGTGCATGGCGCCATCGGGTTGCAACACCGCCCGCAAGGCGCGCAGACCCTCCATCGGGGCGGGCAGGTGGTGCAGCACGCCCGTGCAGACGACCTTGTCGAAGCGGCGGCCCAACTCGCCGGCGCGCTCCACCGGCAGTTGATAAACTTCCAGGTTGGCCAGGCTGTATTTGCGTTTGAGCGCCTCGCTGCGGCGCACGCTGGTCGCGCTCAGGTCGATGCCGACCACGTGCGATGCGGGCTGGCGCAGGGCATGTTTGGCCGCCTGGGAGGTGCCGCAGCCGGCGACCAGCACCTGCACGTCCGTGCGGTAGGCTTTGGCCGGCCAATGCAGGTGGAAGTCCGCGCGGCGGCGGCCGTCGTCCTGCCACCGCCGGCGGTAGCCCTCGAGGTCGTCAACCGGCGGGGGGTAGGGATGCTGGTCGTAGAAGGCTTGCACGGCATCCCGAATGCCGTCGTTTGCGCCGCGGAAGGGGTCGTGATCGGTCATTTCACGGGTCCTGGCGGCTGCCGGGCGCGCCCCGGCCATGGCATTTCTTGAACTTGAGGCCGCTGCCGCAGGGGCAGGGCGCATTGCGGCCGACCTTGCCGCAAGCCCCCACCTGTTTGTCATCCGCTTGTGCCAGGATCTCCATTACCTGCGCGGCCGGCAGCCCGCGGCGCAGCAGTTGGGCCAGGATATTGAGGGGCCCGTCGATGTGATCGAAAAAAGATTTGTAGCCCGCG
>JAABRJ010000523.1 GCA_011390985.1 Desulfobacteraceae bacterium | reverse complement strand
CATCCGGTTGGTTGTCAGCAGCATATATTCCGCGCGAACCTTCACAAGTTCTTCGTCGCTATGCCATTTCGCCCAAGATTCCAGATCGGCGAACTCCCAAGTGGCGACACTTTGTTGGGAGCCGATGGCCGGTTTGTATCCGCGCAATTCGACAAGTCCCGGGGCGCTCAAGCAGCGCTTCATGGCCGACGGAATCCATTCATTATACTCTTCCAATTTGCCAGGGGCGACGTCCCATTTTTGAACAAAAAGAACCATGATTCGACCTCCTTTTTTGATGGGATTATGGTGTTGCTGACCGGACATGAGACCGAGCTGCTGCGACATTCCCGGAACGCTGTAATTCCAACTATTTTTCGTGATTTTCCTTTTATGTCTGGATTTTATAAACCCATGCCGAAGAGCCCCGGTAGCGGGTGTACCGGGGAATTGAATGCCGTTTTTGGGTGGGGGATCAGGCTGTTTTAGTTTTCTCTGAGGTTTTGCCGGCGGGGGGATCCTGGGGAGCCGTCTCGGGGCCCTCCGCTGCGAACAGCGCCTCCCAACCGGCAAAACCAGTTTCAATTATTCCCTCATTCTGCATGCCTTGCCACCTCCTGGAAAAGTAAGTTGAAACCTAAAAAGAATGACCGATGCTGCTGGTCCCTTGGCCCGTTGACCGCGTTC
Organism: Desulfobacteraceae bacterium; assembly: GCA_011390985.1. GTDB lineage: Bacteria > Desulfobacterota > Desulfobacteria > Desulfobacterales > JAABRJ01 > JAABRJ01. The sequence goes on along the minus strand of JAABRJ010000523.1, from coordinate 8,452 downwards.
GGTCCATCGGCCCATATGCGGATGGGCACCGGCCAATGGGCCTTGCAGACGAGTCAATTGGCGACGCAAGCGTGTGCGATGATTTTCTGCCGCGACTTAAACCACCATAACATCGACCGCCGCAGGGCCTTTCGGCGCGGTCTGAATTTCAAAAGTCACCTGGTCGCCTTCTTTGAGGGCCTTGAACCCCTCGCTGATGATTCCTGAATAATGAACAAATACATCCCAACCATTTTCCTCCTGAATAAAGCCGTAGCCCTTGCTTTCATCAAACCATTTGACAACGCCATTCGCCATGACGACCTCCTTTGATTGCATATCCACCGATGATCAAGGCCAAACGCGCCTCATCGGCCATCAAAAATTGACCGTTCAGGCATCCACCCCCGGCAGTCTTGCAGGCCGGCCGGTTTGCTTGGGCCCCGACGCGCGTGCTGATCTTCCGGCCGGCTAACAGTATTCGACGCTTATGTTATACAGGGTGTCCGTTGCGCTGCTGAGCGCTTGTCGCTGCAGGATTCTGGCGCGGGACAGGGTCCGGAAACCCTTCGGGCCTTTGGGGACTTCAGCGTCACCGACTGATGCGCCTCTCAGCCAGAATAGAATGGTCTGCCCCTCGACGAGGGCCGAATTGAACGCGGAGTTGCACGTAAAACAGATCCCATTTTCGCTGTAAGTGGTCAATTCGGCATCAAAGGTTTTATCCGCGCCGGGAAGACTGCAGACAATGGGGATTTGAGGCCCACGACGCTCGAAATTTGCTTTTTTCATTCTCCCCCCCTTACCCCTAATGGGATCCCCTGCCGGTGGTGGCCGAAAGCGCGGCTCCGGTGGACCGCACCAAGGGCCTTCTTTTTTGCCAAGGTTCTGAAACACTTGCCCATTGGCTGTGTCGGCGCCAGCAACACAAGCCACCCGGATCTTCTCGCAGACGTAAACCAATAAGGATCTTCTAATAGAAAATGAATCCGGCCACAATCACCACAAGTGGCTATTTTTAAACCAGGAAGGTGATGAGGTGGGGCATTCCGACAGGGAAAAACGGGAAGTGAAAATCGGTTTGGCAGTCTGGGGGCTTCGCTAAAAACGATTCCCGAGCGGGTTGTCTTTGGGTCGGCCTGCGGCGTTTACATTCGGGGCACCTTCGGATAAGCAGCGGCCCAACCGCACGAAATTGTATCCGGTCGCGACCCACTGTCAGGGGATCATGAGCCCCGCAAGTCGTCTGCGACCGACCCAGACGGTTTCAGGATGCGACGGCGCTGGCTGTCGGCGGCGACAGGTCAACGGGCGTTCTGGGCTTGCGCGATGGGAATGGTCAGGGTGAGGCACGTCCCGCGGCCCTTTTGCGGGGCGATCAGCAGCGTGCCGCCCAGCATCCGCGCCCGTTCGTCCATGGCGGCAAGCCCGAGGCCTCTGTCAGCCACATGCCGCTGCCAATTCTCCTGGATGTCAAAGCCCCGGCCGTCATCCTGGATCTGAAAGACCACCTGGTCCCCGGTTTTGTGGACCTCCACTGCAACATGGCGTGCATCGGCGTGCTTGCGGATGTTATTGAGCGCCTCCTGAAAGATGCGGTAAACAATGACCTGATCTGCGGATGAAAACAGGTCATCGACGTCCGTCAGACTGAGGGACAGGGCGATATCGGTTTGCTTTTCGAAATCATACAGCATCCACTGCAGGGTCGCGCAAAGCTTGAGGTCCTCGATGATCGAGGGGCTCAGATCGCGTGAAAGGGTGCGCATGTTTTCGATAATGCGGTCGACAAATTTCAGGACGTTTTGACATTCGACTTTCAACCTGTCCTGATCCTTGCGCAACCGGCCGGCAATCGCGGCGAGCTGCAGTTTCAGCACGGCCATGTTCTGGGCCAGGTTATCGTGAATTTCCAGCGAAATTCGACGGCTCTCGTTTTCCTGGGCCGCCAGCAGCCGCGAAGACAGAAACCGCAGGCGATTCTCCGATTCCCGCAGGGATTTTTCGGCCTGTTTGCGCTGGCTGATGTCTTCAACGCAGCCTTCCAGATAGTGCGGCCGATCCTTTTCACCCCGCACTTTCCAGACCCGAAATTGTCCCCAAAAGGTTGAGCCGTCCTTATGGCGGTAGTGGATTTCGGTTTCAGTGGGATTTTCGCTTGCCATCACCAGCTGTATCTTGGCGGGCCGGTCGGCGGGATCGGCGTACAATTCCAAGGCGCTGCTGCCCAGAGAGGACAGCAGATCCTGGGGCGAGTCATAGCCGAACATTTTGGCAAACGCCGGGTTAACGGTGAGCAGCGTTCCATCCACGGTGCCTTGAAACATACCCAGGACCGTGTCTTCGAACATTCGGCGGAATCTTTCTTCACTTTCCTTCAATGCCTCCTGGGCCCTTTTGCGCTGGGTGATGTCCTGAAGGCACACAACCGCCATTTCGTTTTTCGGAGCGCCCAGCGGTGCGGTGGAGACCAGCAGATGCATTTCACCCTGCTCGATGGGGTTGCCAAGCGGCAGCGCGGCCTCCACCTCATGGTGGGCTTGGCCGGTTTTCAAAGTGTCCTCCACGATGGAGCGCACGGTGCAGGTTTGGCAGTTGGGGCCGAATCCGCACCCCTGAGGGTCGTCCAGCGCGTTGCGGCAGCCCAGGGCCTGCCCCCCCGGAAGACCGATGATGTCCTCCTGCGAGCGCCCGGCAATCGCCAGCGCCTTGCGATTGGCTTGGCAGACACGGGTTTGCGCATCGACCAGCACGATGGCCACCGGGGCGTTTTCAAAAATGGCCGCCAGCTCGGCTTGGCTCCTGCGCAGCGCCGTCTCAATCTCCTTTTCCTTGGTGACGTTGCGGGCGCAGCCGACCGTGCCGATCAGCTTCCCCTTTTCGTTAAAAAAGGGCGCCTCCTTTACATCGAGAACGATCGTCTGGTCCCTGACCCGAACCTCTTCCACAAAGCGCAGCGGTGCCTTGTTTGTTTTGACGACGGCTTCTGAATCGCCCCACTTCACCCCGAAAGAGTGCCCGTAGCCCGCCGTCCGCTCCTGCTCGGCAAAGAAGCGATCCGTTTTACCCGTGGCCGCACCGGGGCTGCCACACATCAGCAGTTTGTCGCAGATCGCCTGGTTGGCTAAAATGTAGCGGCCGTTCAGGTCCTTTGCCCATATCAGATCGGGTACGGTATCGATCGTCAGACGCAGCAGGGCATACAGATCACCATACTTCCGATCCTTTTGCTGGGCTTGCGCCTCGGCCTGTTGGCGGGTTTCGATTTCGCGCTTCAACTGCTCGTTTGAAATCAGCAGTTTGGCCGTGCGGTTCAGCACGCGCCTTTCGAGCTTTGCATGCGCCTCTTCGAGGGCGCCAAGCGCCTGGACGCGCGCGGTGATGTCGGTCACCACCGCAATAAAACCGACGACATCGCCCTGCAGGTCCCGCTTGTAATCCCAGTCGACCTGAAGGTCGATGCTCCGGCCGTCTCTTGCCCGAATCTTCGTCATCCACTGAGTGGCTTCAGGCCGGTATTTGACAAGGGTCGCAAGACGCCGGTGCATTATTTTTTTGGCGGCCTCGGTAACCTGAAAATCGGTGATCGCACGCCCGACCATTTCACCTTCGCCATACCCGAAGAGCCGGCTAAGGGCCCCGTTGGCATAGGAAATCGTGCCACTGGCATCCATTTCAAGGATCCCATGGGAAATGGTCTCGACAATCGCGCGGTAGCGCTCCTCGCACTTGCGCAACGCTTCTTCGGCCCTTTTTTTTTCAGTGATCTCGGCAGCCAGTTCCACCACAGACGCGATGGCACCATTGGCGCCTAAAACCGGAACGCCCTGCACGTACCAGTGCCGCCCGTCGGGCGTTTTCTTCTCGGCTGCCTGCGGTTTAGCGGTTTTGCGGGCGCGCGCCACCAGGCAGTCGTTGCAGGGTGTCGACCGCTCGGCCCATACTTCATGGCAGAAGCGACCGGTCAATTCCTCCCGCGAAAGACCCGCAGATTCGCATGCCGCCCGGTTGGCCCACAGGACCCGCATCTGTGGATCATGGTAGACCACATGCTCCAGCAGGCTGTCGAGAACGGTCTGCTGCTCATGCCGCGCGCGCGCCAGGGCCGCCTCGAGACTACCGCAATCCGCCGCCGACGCCTCCCCTGCGTGGTTTGGCCGCCGTAATTGATTCAGTTCATCGATGAGCTGCTTTTTTGTTTTGTAACAATCCTTCATGGGGCTCTCACAAGAAGTGATTTAAGTCGGCCTCCGCGTCATGCGGCCAAACCCCGAGCGGGCTATTCCCCCGGTCAGCTTCCATTTCATATCCCAAATCGAAATTTTTTTAAACTTTCAAACCACTTCGGAAGGGGTTTGTGTCAAATGGGCGCGGCGTCCTTTGCGTCTCCGGGAAGCGCGGGGGGTGCGCCCCCATCTCTGGTGAGGTCCATAGTTTTTCAATCGGCACAACGGAAAAGAAGGCGATTTTTGGCGTTTTGCCTTTGACAACAAAATCGAGATGTATCAAGTTGAAAATGCGAATTTCAATATGTTCAGTAATAGCCCCGAGATTCGGCGCGCGCGGTGCAGCGAACGGATTGTGCGCCACAGCGGCTTCAGGCTCAAGTCCTGCGCCGCGTCCGGACGCTTTTCGAATGCGCCCATTTAATCGATCACTGGAGGTCAGACATGTTAAAACTAGGAGAAAAAGGCGCCATCCTGCAGCGCGACAAAAAAACATACGCGATTGCCCCCCATATTCCTTGCGGCCTCGTGACGCCTGAGCTTCTGCGGAAGATCGCCGATGTTTCCGAAAAATATCACGCGCAGGCCATCAAGATCACCGGTGCCACGCGGATCGCGATCATCGGGCTCGAGGAGGAGGTCATCGATCAGGTCTGGCAAGAGCTGCAACTGGACAAAGGGGCGGCGGTAGGGCTTTGCGTCCGCAGTGTCCGGTCCTGCCCCGGCACAACGTTTTGCAGGTTGGGTCAGCAGGATGCGCTGGGCATCGGGATGGAATTGGACAAACGCTATCACGGGATGGAATTGCCCGGCAAATTCAAAATGGCCGTTTCCGGATGCCAGTTGAGCTGCGCCGAGTCATGGGTTCGCGACGTCGGATTGATCGGCAAAAAGGATGGATGGCAAGTGGTCATCGGCGGAAATGTGGGCGCTGCCCCGCGGATCGCGCAAGAGCTGGTAGTGGGTCTGGAAAATGATCCGGCGTTGAGGGTTGTCGACAAAATTGTCGGGTTTTATCAAGAAAATGCAAGTAAAGGGGAGCGCCTCGGGAAAATGATCGATCGCATCGGCCTCGACCCCTTCAGGGATGCCATCGCCTGAGGCCGGTGCGCATCACCACCCGGTTGATGCCGGGATCAGGGCCCCGGAACAAAAATTCCACAGGAGTGCGCCGGATTTTGGTTCGCATGGAAGGCACATCCGCCGGCGCATATCGGGATACGCAGCGGTGGATTTACCGCATTCGACGGGCAAAAAGACAAGCACGCTGGTGAATTATATTTTCCGGGGCCCTCCGGTTCCATGCGATCCCGAACACAAAAAGATCCTGATTTGCGGAGTAAACCAAGCCCTGTTTGTTCAACTATGCAGGATGCGGCACCATAGTTCCTGGAGCGCCTTGTTGAGCGCCATTGGACTTATTTTCGACCTTCCAGGTCTTCAACCACCGACTTGTACTTCTCGTGAATTATCTTCCGATCGAACTCCCAAAACTCTGCCAGCATGGCCTGGTCCTCTTCATCAGTGAAGCAACCCCTGACTGAAGGGAAAAACACTTTGTCCTCTTTCTCGATATGTTTCGGGTAGAACCCGACAAGAGTTTGAAGGTTATCGGCGATGTCGGCCAAGGCCGTCTCATCAGCATTCCGGTAGCGATTGTTGGCGTCAACAAGCGCTTGGGTTGTCCGGCGCCCAAAAACGTGGTCCTCGATCAGTTCCCTCATGATTCGCCGATCTTCGGGGGACAGCGGTTTATTCTCAAGTTCTCGAAAAAGGATGTCTTCCTCCTTCCCGTGATGCGTCCGATCGGCGTACATGCGGATGAAATCAACTGCTGCATCGACGATTACAGGATCTAGCTTGTGTTCCGATTCGATTTTCGCCAGGACACCTTTGATGACCGAGAGCATCCGTTCAATCAGTCGATGCTCTATCATGAGTGGACCGCGTGCTTGCATGTTTCCCCCTCCTTTCTATTACTCCCAAACTCCCAGACATAATACGCGGCGGTTTTTGCCGCCGCCACCCTCGATGCCATTGTCGTGCGTCTCATAGGTAGTCAGAGGTGTGTAACAGCCAAAATCCAGCCCTTCGGGATTCATACGACCCGTCATCTGACGGCATTCACACTGGTCGGGCTCGGTGATGAAATCGGTATATTACAGACAGTGCTTCGGCACAAGCGTGCCAATACGACCGGTCGCTATTTGCGGAGCATCGAACTTGAAGATGTGCGAGCGGCGCTGGAGGAGCTTACCCGGTCCAGGGAAGCGGAAGTCATCCCCCTTCCCCGAAGCCGAGAAAAAGCCGTTGGTGGGTCTGAAAATAAAAAGCCGTCTGTGGAGCCGGCAACTCCACAGACGGCGAAAGGTTATCGTCTCAACCTGTTGACATCGCTGGTGATCCCAAGGGGAATCGAACCCCTGTTTCCGGCGTGAGAGGCCGGCGTCCTAGACCGCTAGACGATGGGACCATGGAAATATTCAGAGGCTGGAGTATCGGAAAGCCCCTTGTTTGTCAAACATTAATTTGGGTTTTGGTCAGCCCCGGTGCGGCGGCGGCCCCTGCGATAGCCGAAGATGAAATAAACGAGCGGCCCCAGGAAGGGCACCATCGCGACAAAACCCCAAATGGCCTTTTTTTCGATCCCGCCGAAATCTTTATAGGCGATGTCGATCACAGCGATACAGGTGATGAGAAAGAACGCCGCACCGACGGCCATCCAGAAAAAAACAGTGTTCAGATTCATGCCTACCCTTTCAAAAGATCGGCGACCTTCAAAATCGTGCTCACATAATACTCGCTGCGGTTGTACTGGAAAATCACCCTGGAGGCCTTTTCCCGGTCGATCTTGGGATGCCAGCCGGCTGCTTTCAGGTAATTGGCGATGCTGGCGATGGCATCGGGGTGATCGAACAGGTCGATCTTGCCGTCCGCATTGCCGTCGCGGGCATAGGCGAGAACGCTCGTCGGCATGAACTGGGCATAGCCCAAAGCCCCCGCATAGGAGCCGTTCACGGCTGCCGGGTCGATCTGTTCGCGCCCGGCGTATGTGATAAACGCCTTGAGTTCCCGGTAGGCCCAGTCGGAACGCCGCTGCACCCACTTGTTGTAGTCCGCTCGGCTCAGCGTGCTGAAATCCGCAATCTGAGACCACAGCATCTCCTGTATGTCGGATTCGGCGAGCGCCGCCATGGAGGAGAGAACGTTCAGCACCGATCGCCGGCCCTTGACCGTGCCGAGCCGGCTCTCCACCAGCAAAATGGCCGTAATGACCTCCCGGTCCACACCATAGGTGCCTTCCGCCCGGGAGAAGGCCGGTTCATTCTGCGCCAGGTACAGGCGGGCCTTGCCGATGGAATCCGGGGCGCAGAACTGGTCGTAGTCCAGGGTGGCCTCGCGGTGCCTGAAAAACAGAGACAGCCCTTGGGTTTCAAAAGTGACCTCGGGCCGAGCGTAGAGTTTCCGGAGCTGCTCTGCATCGAAACCGTCCGCGACCAGCCGCGCTTCCAGCCGACCAAAGTAATCGACCCCCTCTTTTCCCCAGGCCGATCCCTGACAGGCGATCACGCCCAGCGTCAAAAGTGCGCAGGCTGTGTAACAGCGGCGGATCCCGTACTTTCGCACCTTAAAGTTCATCATGATTTTATCCGGATGCTGCCGATAGTAGAATGTTAATCCGACGGTCGGGCGCAATATGGGGGTGCCCGAAATACGATGACGGCGGGATAACCGAAACAGATGGCGGCCTCAAGGGCGTCACCAGCGGCAACAGGGTTGGCGACGCCAGCCGGCCACCCGGCCAACGGCACAGGCGTGGCAGGCCCGCTAGCGCCCAAAATGAGAAGGAATCATAACGATAAGGGTCAAATTTTTCAAGGCCTTCCGATCGAAAGACAGATTTTCGTTCCGCAAACCGGTCATCTTGTGCCCCTGCGGGGGGTCGTGCTATGATATTTAATTTGAATTCACCCCTTCTTTGCATTTGGGATGGCCATGACCAAAAAGAACATCAAAACCGTTTTTGTATGCCAGACATGCGGCCACCAAACCCCCAAATGGATGGGTAAATGCCCGGATTGCGGCCAATGGGACAGCCTGGTGGAAGAGTTCCAACGCGAAACCCCCGCGACCGGCATGGCGGCACAGCTGACAAGCACCGGGGCTCAACCGGTTGCCATCGACGCCGTCAACATCGACAACGAAAAACGCCTGCTAACCAACCTGCAGGAGTTTGACCGGGTTTT
>JAABRJ010000536.1 GCA_011390985.1 Desulfobacteraceae bacterium | reverse complement strand
GCCTGCTCGTGCCTGGCGGCCCTGATCCACTACAGCGCCACCTTCGGGGTGACTTTTCTGATGAGCCTCTACCTGCAGGTCATTCAGGGGTTAACCCCCCAGAAGGCCGGCACGATCCTGATGGTCCAGCCGCTGGTGATGGCCTTTTTCTCACCGCTGGCGGGACGCTGGTCCGACCGTGTCGAGCCCCGTGTGATTGCCTCCGCGGGGATGGCCATCACCGCCGCAAGTCTGCTGCAGCTTTCGATGGTGGGTCCACGAACCGGCTTGCCGACGGTGGTGATCGGGCTGATGGTTCTGGGGTTCGGCTTCGCGCTTTTCTCATCGCCCAACATGAACGCCATCATGGGGTCTGTGGAAAAACGGTTCTTCGGGATTGCCTCGGGATCGGTGGGCACCATGCGTCTGATGGGCCAGATGCTCAGCATGGGGATCGCCACCGTGGTGTTGACCCTGATGCTCGGTCGCGTTCCGATGACCCCCGCGGCCTATCCGTTGTTTATGAAGAGCTTGCAAGTGACCTTGGGGATTTTTAGCGGCCTGTGCCTTGCGGGGGTGTTTCTCTCCCTCGTTCGCGGGCGGCTGCACGCGGCCCGCTAGCCGGACAAGCGGCCCGCGGGTTGCGGCACCTTATTCCGGAAACCATTCACATATCAGGGAGCCTGCAAGGCCCATCCAAAAACCGCCTGAACCGCTGATGCGGCCGGGGCCACGGCAGACACCTTCGTGAAAACTGCACCCGCAGGAGTGAAATGGGCGGGAGTGATTTTCTTTCGCCTACGGGTAACCGCATGGAAGACCAAAGACGATGAATACGGAACAGTTCAACCGGGGGCTGCTGGCGTTTCTCAAAGCTTCCCCGACCCCCTATCACGCGGTCGCGGCCACAGCCGAGCGTCTGGTGCGCGACGGCTTCAGGCGGCTTGACGAGGCGCAGACCTGGCAGCTCGAGGCCGGCGGCCGGTATTTTGTGACGCGCAACGATTCGGCCCTGGTGGCCTTTGGTTTGGGGAGTGGGACACCGGCCCAAACCGGGATGCGAATGGCCGGGGCGCATACCGACAGCCCCTGCCTGAAGGTCAAACCGCAGCCGCTTTTGGCTGGTGACAGCTACTGCCGGCTCGGCGTAGAGGTTTACGGGGGGGCGTTGTTCGCCCCTTGGTTTGACCGCGATCTTTCCCTTGCCGGCCGGGTCACCTATCTGGGCGCCGACAGCCGGTTGCACACGGCCCTGGTGGATTTCCGCGAACCGGTGGCGGTCATTCCGAGTCTGGCGATTCACCTGGATCGGGAGGTCAACAAGCAGCACGACATCAACCCCCAGAAGGAGCTGCCGCCGCTGCTGCTCCAGGACGAAAAACCGGAAAAGGTCGATTTCCGCGGGCTGCTGCTAAATCGCCTGCTGCAGCAAAAGCCGGACTGCGGTGCCCGCGAGGTGCTTGATTTCGAAATCAGCCTCTACGACACCCAGCCGCCGGCAGTGGTCGGGCTCACCCATGATTTTATTGCCGGTGCACGCCTGGACAACCTCCTGAGCTGCTACACGGGGCTGACGGCGTTGACGGCGGCCGGCGGGGAGCAGTCCGCGCTGCTGATCTTAAACGATCACGAAGAAGTTGGCAGCGCGTCTGCCGCCGGGGCCCAAGGGCCCTTCCTGAAATCGGTTTTGAGGCGGATCTGCCCGTCCGAGGAGGATTACGCCCGCATGCTGAGCCGCTCCCTGCTGATTTCTGCGGACAACGCCCACGGGCTGCATCCCAACTACCGCGAAAAGCACGACGGCAACCACGGCCCGCTGCTCAACCGGGGGCCGGTCATCAAAACCAACGCCAACCAGCGCTATGCCTCCAACAGCGAAACGGCCGCCGTTTTCCGCCTGCTGGCCCGCCGGCTGCGGGTTCCCGTGCAGGATTTCGTGGTGCGCAGCGATATGGCCTGCGGCAGCACCATCGGGCCGTTGACGGCCGCCGAAATCGGGGTCCGCACCCTGGATGTCGGGGTGCCGACCTTTGCCATGCATTCCATTCGGGAACTGGCCGGAAGCCGGGACGGATTTTATCTGTTCAAGGTGCTGCAGGCTTTTTTTCGGTTGGAGGACATTCAAACGATCGTGGAGGCCAGTTGAGCAAGCGACCCCGCAGCATTGGATACGTTGTCTTTTACCTGCTTTTCTGGTCGGAAACTTGGCGCGTGGTGGTGGGGGTCGTGCTGGCCCTGCTGCTGGCCCCGCGGGTGGCGCCGCCGCAGATGGAGCGCGTCGCTGCGGTGCTGGTGTGGGTCATGCTGGCCACCATCGGCTACTGTCTGGCCGGCTACCCGGCCCGCAAGATCGCGCAATTCTGGCAGCGCCTGATTCTCGGGCCGCAGAAGCGCGGCCGGCGCTCCTGAGAGCCTCCGGCGGCCAGGAGGGAAGCGCCTGCCGGCAAACGGTGCTCAGGCCCTGCCCCAAACGGCGCCACGCGGCCTAAAACCAGGTGCCGACGCCGACGCCGAAGTGAAAGGCCGGCGAGGTGTCGGCCGGTGCGGCCGGCCACAGCTTGATTTCGGAAGGGACGAGCCGGGGGTAGCGGTAGTTGAAACCGCCGATGGTGCGGCTTTCACTTCCGTCGATGGTGCCCACCACCGTCAGCAGCGCACCCGTCTTGTAAAGGGCCGGGTCGAGGAATTCCGCGGCCTGAACGATAAAACGCCCCTGTGAATTGTCCCTCTCTTTGGGGCGATCCTGCCAGTCTAGCGGCAGCTCCAGGACGATCAGTTCGGTTGCGGCAGCCGAAGGCGTCACTTCCAGGATTCTGCCCCCCAGGAGCACGGTCTCGCCCGCGAAGCGCTCCGGTTCAGCCTGCAGCGACCCAAAAGCCCCCGCGTAGGTCACCAGTCCCTTGGCGTCAGGGGAAATGCCGGCCGCACATCCGGCCAGCAGCAGGGCCAGCAGGCAGGTGCAAATGGCTTTGCGGTTCATTGGGTCAAGCTCCTTTCGGATACGGTCCGGGTAGGAAGCCACGCGGAGCCCGGCAGGGGCTCAGAGCGCACACGCCCGCGGGGGTTCCAGCCAGGCCGCTCCCAAATGCCAGCAGGATTTGATCAGGATCTGCTGCACTTCCATCGCACGGCCGAGGTTGAACGGATAGAGCTGCCAGATTTCGCGGACCAGCATTTTCTGGGGGCGGAAGCGCACAAAGTCGTTGATGAAGCCGACGATCGCGGCCGAGATCAGATGGTCGTCGCGGTTGAAGCTGGGATCAATGTCCGCCAGCACACCCTTGAGGGTCACCATGGCCTTTTGGAACATCAAAAGGTCCGTTGAAAATACGATTCCCAGGCGGCTCATGCGGTCAAAGAGATGCTCGATCTCGCTCAGGATACCGGCGAAGGGCGGCCCTTGGCGGCAGACGGTTTTATCCACCAGGCTGCGGACGGCGTCGGCGGTGTCGGGCTGGGCCGTTGTCTGACCGCCGGAGAGGAAGTCGACCGCCAGCATCGAGATGGTGCGGTTGCGGGTCAGCAGGCCGGCCCCCAGCAGCAGCAGCCCGAAGCGCTCCAGGCGTTTCAAACGGCCGGTCATGGCCCAGTCGTAGAGGATGATGCGGGGTCTGGTATCCTCGAAGATGTAAGCGATGTTGCCGGCGTGCGGGTCGCCGTGGAAAACGGCCTCGGGGCGCAGATCCTGAACCGGCCGCAGAATGCACACGCGTGCCAGGGTGGCGGCCAGTTGCCGCCGCTGGTGGTCCGAAAGGTGGCTCACGTCGGTGATCTTGCGCCCGTCCAGGCGGCTCATGGCGGTCATTTCAGGGGTTGAGACGGGGAGTCTTACGGGCAGGAGGACCGCATCGTTGCCGGCATAATAGGCCCGGGCGGCATCCAGGTTGGCCTGCTCGGCTGGCAGATTAGTTTCGTTTTCCAGCAGGTGGCGGGTCTGGTCGATGGTTTTCCTGAATTGAAACTCCCCAAGCCCCCAGCGCTCGCGGTGGCAGTCCAGATAATCGCCCAAGCGGCTCCAGAGGGCCAGTTCGGCGGGCAGGTGGCGGCGGATGGCCGGTTTGACCATTTTGAGTACGGCCCGCCAGTGGCGGGCGTTTGAGTGGTCGGCGACCATGGCGGGCACCACGGCACAAACCGTGGCTTCCGCCAGAATGCGGTTTTCGGGGGTGATCGTGAACTGAGGCTGCATGGCGGCGCGCTCGGCATCCAAGCCGTCCTGAAGGTCCCCATAGTTCAGGGTGCAGACATTGTTTTCGAGCTCCGTCAAGGCCTGCCTGAAGTCCGGGGCAAGCCCCGGCGTGCGGCCGATCACCTGCCCGAGCTTTTGGAGCGTGGGCATATCGCGCACCAGGGCCAGCAGACGCCGGGCCGGGGGGGCATCCAGGGGCAGGATCAGCTGGTCGACGATTTTTTCGGCCAAGCGCTCCAGCGGCAGGCCCGCCAACAGAAACACCATGCCCTCGCGCACCATCGGCTGGAAGCGGGCGTAGCGCTCGGGCAGAAACCGGTCGATTCCCGAAAAACCGACGAGGGTGCGCGCCAGCGGCGTCAGAGTGCCGCCGGCGTGGGTATCCGTGAGTATCTGCAGGGCCCGGTGATGGCATTGCTGGCGGCTGGGCGGCTTGCCGTCGATCGGGTCGTTGATGCGCATAAATGGCGCCAGCGCCATCAGGTCGGTCGGGTGATGGTCGGAGTGGGTAACGGTCATCAGATGGTTTGAAAACTCCTTGGGGCTATGGACAGAATATCAACAAATTACTTTAAGGCATCGGCGGCCGGGTTTCAACCGAAAAAGAATAACGTCCGGCCAGCCGCTGTGGCAGCGCTATCGGAAAATGCGCTGCGCGGCTTGAAGGGCAAGCGGTGGGTCGAAGGGGTGAGGGCCGCGGCGGAGGGCTGCTGCTGGAACCGTCACAAGGTGGTTCGAACGACAAGGCTGGCGACGCAGAGCGCCAATCGGCTAAGCGGTCGGCCATTCGCCGTCGGCGGTGGTCGTTTTCCTGAGATAGAAAACCAGGCTTTTTCCCAGCACGGGATTCAGGAGTTTTTCGATCAGGCGGTTCAGCCGCGGCTTTTGCATCAGGTCCCAGACCAGCATGCGGTGGTAGCAGTTGACGGCGGCAACATCCGGGCGCTTGGGGCCCACAAGACACTTCAACCACCAGTAGGGTGTGTGCAGGCTGTGCGCCCAGTGCCGCGCCCAGAGTGTCAGACCGGCGTTCGCCAGCAGCTTGCGGAGCGCCCCGGAGCGGTAAATGCGCACATGCCCGCCTTCAGCGGCGTGGTATTCCCTCGACAGGGCCCAGCAGAGCGCTTCGGGGTAGCAGCGCGGCACGCTGACCACCAGGTTCATGCCCGGTTTGAGCACCCGCGCGATTTCCGCGACGGCGGCTTTATCGTCGGGGATGTGCTCGAGCACCTCGGCGCAGATCACGAGGTCAAAATATGCGTCGGGAAAGGGCAGGGCGCCGATGTTGGCCACAAGCGTCCGCCAGCGCCCCCGGCAGAGCCCCAGGGCTTCATGCTCGATGAGCCGGCTGCGGGCCTCGCGCACGTCCGGCAGGCAGCGGTCGACGCCGATGGCGGTAATTCCGGGATAGGCTGCGGCTGCGGCGGTATGCCGGCCGCTGCCGCAGCCGATATCGAGGATGCGGTTCCCGGGCCGGAGATCGAGGCGCTCAAACTCGATCGTGAGCATCCATCACCTCCCGGTAGACCGCGACCGTCTGAGCCGCAGCGCGTTCCCACGTGAAAAGGTCCTTAACCCTTCGGTAGCCCGCTTGCCCGAGGGCGTGGGCGCGCTGGGGGTCGTCCAGAAGCGCGATGATGGCTTGCCGCAGGGACTTCGGGTCGGCCGGTGGCACCAGAATGCCGGCATCGCCGACCACCTCGGGCAGGGCGCCCCCGGTCGTGCTGATCACCGGGACCCCGCAGGCCATGGCTTCCCCGACCGGCAGGCCGAAGCCTTCGTAAACCGATGGCACCACCGCAAGGGTGGCGCGGGCATATTGGCGGACAAACTCGGCATGGTCGATCCGGCCGGTGAAGTGGACTTGCTCGGCGATTTTCAGCCGCCGGATCAACCTGACGACCCCACCGTTTTCTTTGGCTGTGCCCACCACCACCAGCCGGATGGCGCGCCTGCGGGCGATGTCGGCCACCGCTTCCAGCAGGAAGTCGAGACCCTTCAGCGGAATCTCCGAGCTGGTGGTGACGATGATCCGGTTTTGCGCGCGGGTCACGCCGGGCAGCGGGCGAAACTGGCGGGTGTTGATGCCGTTGGGCACCACCCGCAAACGGTCGGCGGGAACCTTGAATTCACGGGCGATGTCCCTCTGCGAGGAGCGGGACACGGTGATGATGCGCGCAAAGTGGGGCGCCACCCGGCGCTGCATGCTGATGAAGGAATGCCAGCGCAGGTGTTTGAGTTTTTTGGGAAAACTGCGCACCGAGCGGATGGCCAGCTCACGATCGACGGTGATGGGGTGGTGAATGGTGGCCACCGTCGGCACCCGGCGGGCGATCATGGCGATGCCGTAGGACAGGCTCTGGTTGTCATGGAGCACATCAAAATTCCGCAACCGCCTGCGCAAAAATCGATAGGCGCGCAATCCGAACGTGAAGGGTTCGGGGAAACCGGTGGTAGAGACGCCGATCCACTCGATCAGATTCAGGGGGTCGGCCAGTTCCCGCAGGGATGGGGTGCGGAAAGGGTTTTCGGGGTTGTAGAGGTCCAGGCAGGGCAGGCGGTGAAGCGGGATGTCCGGGTCCAGACAGGGGTCGGGGGGACCTGAAATGACCGCCACGCGGTGTCCCAGGTCGGCCAGCGCCCGGCTCAGGTTTTTGACATAGACCCCCTGACCCCCGCAGTGGGGGTTGCTGCGGTAACTGAACAGGCCGATTCGAAGGGGTTTTTGGGAACTCATGGGCCTCTGCTGGGAACCGTCGGGAATCGAAGGCCGCCATTGCCCGCAGGCATTGCGGCGCGGCGGCCCCGCGGCGCAAGGCGCAAAATCGCTTGCGGCTCGTGAAAATTTCCCGTTTATCGAAATCCACGCGAAGTTACAACCCGTTTTTGGCTTTCGGAACGGGCCGCCGGGTTTTGCCTGGATGCAGGCTGTGCGGCAAACCGGCGCTCAAGAAAGGCACGCGACCAATCGATAGGGTTACCAAACGGCCGCCCGGGCGCAGGGCGACCGGGTTTGCTTTCAGGCGCGGCCTGGTTTTTTGAACCTGCCAAGCGCCACGGGCCACCCAGCGGGTCTTGCAGATCACCGTCGGCCAAAAGGATAACCCATGACCCACGACACCCATACCTGCCTCCAGGATATCAAAAACAAGATCAAAGGGCTGCCGCTGGTGGACGCCGCCGCCTTCGAGGCCCTGAACCTGCTCAATGATCCCCAAAGCGACTACATCAAGCTGGCCGAGAAAATCTCGCCGGATGTGGCCGCGCGTTTCCTGAATATCGCCAACTCGGCCTTTTACGGGTGTGAGGTCAGCTCGGTGGTGCACGCCATGAGGCTCCTGGGTTTCAGCCAGATGAAGCAAGTTCTGGTGACCTCCTTCCTGCTCGATCATTTCAGCAAACACTTGAAATTCAGAGTTTTCAGCTTCCAGGACTACCTTCGTCAGGCGCAGTTCTGCGCCGCGCTTGCCCGTTCGCTGGGGGAGGCGGTAGGGTTTAAACGAACGGAAGATCTTTACACCGTGGCCCTGCTGCACAACATCGGACTCCTGGTGATGGCGGTCTATTTCAGCGAGGCCTACGAGGCCTCAATCGCTCTGGCGGCCGAAAGCGGCGTTTCACTGCTGCAGGCGCAGACCCAGGTGATGGGGGCGGCGCACCCCGAAATCGGGGCGCTGGTATTGACGCGCCTCAACATTCCCCGGGAGATCTGCGAGGGGGTGCGCTATCACCGGGCGGCGGACGGGGAGGTGCCGGCAGCGGTCGACGGCGAACTGGGGCTGATTGCGCGGCATACTGTAAGCCTTTGCGAAAAAATGCGGCTGCCGCAAGATACGGAACTGCCGGCGCTGCGCGCACAGCTCAAGACGGTGGTGGGGCGGGAGCGGCCGGGAGTTCAGGAAAAATTGCGCGGTCTGACCACTTTTGCCCAGCGGCAAGCGGTGCTGCGTGAGCTGCTCGGCCGGTTGGCGGTGGCGGTTGCGCAGGAGCTGGAAACGGGGCCCCACAAAACACCGGCGTTGGCCGTGGCCTGAGCCCCGCGGCCCTCCGGCACCTGCCTGGGAAATAGCGTTGGCCTCTGGTTTTGTGATCGGGGTGTGCGCCGGATCGCAACCCGCGTGCAGAAGGGGGTTGACCCAAGGGTGCAGGGCGGCCAACAGGCGTGTCAGCTTTTTTGCGGAATGGCGCTTGTGATCGCAGCCGTCCTGTCGGGCACAGCGTCCGTGATCTGCAGCTCGAAGCGCTGCCCCACGTAGGCCTTTTGCAGGCGCGTCCGGAGCTGCTGAAAATCCTCCTTGGTGGGCGTTACGGACTGCCCCTCAAAGGCCAGTTCCAGCGCTGCTGCGGCCGCGCGGGGCCTGCTGAAGATGTGCTGGTGAAAAAAGCGGGAAATAGGTTGATAACAGGTGAACCAGCCCCTGGGGCCGCCGTCGCCGTATTTCCGGATGCAATACTTGCGCAGGACAGCGATCTGGACGCTGCAGTCGGCCGCGGTTTTGACCAGGGGGACGTCGGGAGGCGGGTCGGCGGCGGCCGCCGCAGGGCGGTCGAGTCGCCGCTTGAGGATGTCGAGATGCTCGGCGCACAGTTTTTTGTCCGTGAGATCCATGATTTTTTCGCGGATGAACCCCAGCGCGTCGTTGGCCTGCAGTGAGTTCTGCTCGATGGTCAGGAGGTCGCTTAAAATGCTCTCCCGCGATTCCGGGTCGAAGGATTGAATGTGCTGATGAAACAAGCGGTGATATTTGCCGGCCCTGCGGGTCGGAGGGGTGCTGAAGTCATCCCAGACCGCCTGGAGCGTCAGGTCGGGGACGGTCTGAAGGCTCTTTTTACGCCCCCGCAGGGTGTCGAGCAGCGTTTCAATCATGGGTGCAGTCGTCTTCCGGTTGGTGCGGTCCTGCGTCCAGCAATCAGCGGCATCGCCAACCGCCGGCGGCTTTCTACGAAGCGCGGCGCTCCCTTGTCGGCCACCGGGCATGCCCGCAAACTGCAGCCGACAGGCACCCGCAGGATAAGACCGTGTTGCTGCTTCCATCGGCATCGGGCCCGAATTGGTTAAATCGTTTCAGCCGCGGCAGCGCCATTGCCCCCTTCGGGGGGCTGCTGGCCGTAGGTTTTGAATTTTTTGAGCACCCGCCCCATTTCCTCCTCCGGCAAAATCTTGGGGGTTCCCGCCAACCGCGCCTGATAATAGAGCCGCGCCACGAATTCGATCTCCTCGGCGGTCGCAAAGGCCCGCGCGAGATCGTCGCCAACGGCGACCAGCCCGTGGTTGGCCATCAGGACGGCGTTGAAATCACCGATGGTCTCGGCCAGGTTGTCGGCGAGTTCCCGGCTGCCAAAGGTGGCATACGGCGCCAGGGGCACCTTGAGACCCGAAAAACCGACCAGGTAGTGCACCGCCGGAATTTCCCAGTGCAGGCAGGCCAGGGTCGTGGCGTAAACCGAATGGGTGTGGACCACCGCGCGAATGCCCTCCCTCTTGCGGTAGAGCGCGATGTGAAACCCCGCTTCACTGGAGGGTTTGCGATGCCCCTCGATCACGTGACCCGCCATGTCCACGATCACGATGTCCTCGGGGGTCATGCGGTCATAGGCGATGCCGCTCGGGGTGATGGCCACCCGGTCCTGCCGCGGCTCCAAGAGGCTCAAGTTGCCCCCGGTGCCGCTGGTCAGGCGGCTTGCTAGAAGTTGTTTGCCGTAGTGGACGAGTGCCTGCCGTGCGGTGGTCATCAGCATGCCGACTGTCTCCTCGATAGGGGTTTTCGGTGAGCGGGTATTTTTCGGGAAGGGGGTCTGAACCGTGCTCCAATGTTTGGCCGGGGCTGCGGGTCGGCGCGCTACTTGATGACCTCGTAGTGGGCTAAAATCGCGTCGCTGCCCAGTGTTTCGGTTTTAAGCAACCGCAGCTCGAGGGGGACCTGCTCGGAGAAAAGCGCGATGCCGTCCCCGAAAAAAAGGGGGCAGATCGTCAGCATGATCTCATCGATCAGCCCCTCCCGGGCAAAAAGGGTGTTGACGATCGTGCCGCCGGCGAGGACGGCGGTGGTGTACCCTTCGGCTTGAAGATCGGCCAACACTTCCCGCGGGGGCTTGCCGGTGAAAACCAGGTTGGGAAAATCCGACCCGCGGCTTTTGTCGCGCGTGAGCACCACGTTCTTGCGCCCGGGCAGGGGACCGCCGATGGTGTCGTAGGTTTTGGATCCCATGATCAGCACACCGGCGGCCTTGGTGATCCGGACAAACAGGCGTTTGTCCTCCTTGCCGGTCCAGTCGGGGAAATGACCGGGGTTTCGGCCGATTTTGCCGTCGAGGGTTTGGGCCATCAACAAAATTACCTTCATCTGCCAGCCTCCCTTCGCTTGAGGCGCGGGGACGGGTCGGATCCGGGGCGCAAACGGCTCAGACCTTGTATTTGCCGAAATGCTCGGGGGAGAGGTTTTTGAGGTACTCCGCCCACTTGCGCCCCTCCTCGCTTTTATCCTGAGCTTCGCCGCTGTCACCGTCGGTCGCCGATTTTTCAATGACCCGATCGTCTACGAAAATAGGCGCCTGGAAGCGCAGGGCGATGGCGATGGCGTCGCTCGGCCGCGAGTCGATGGCGAAGGTTTCCTCAGCGGTCACGTAGTGGATCTTGGCGTAGAAGGTGTTGTCGCGCAGGTCGCAGACCTCCACGCGGGTGACCCGACAGTTGAGCTTTTCCAGCAGGTTTTTGAGCAGGTCATGGGTCATCGGGCGTTCAAACTCGATGTTCTGAAGCGCCGAGGCAATCGCCGTGGCTTCCAGCAGGCCGATCCAGATCGGAACGGCTTTATCGCTCTCATCGACCTTCAGGATGATGATCGGGGTGTTGGAGGCCGGGTCCATGGTCAGACCCGCAATGGTGGCTTTATGCAGCATGGCTGTTTTCTCCTTCCACGCCGGTGCAGGGCGTTTGGCATTCCAGGGGGCGGCCTCTGAGCGAGTGGGCAAAGGCGTTTTCGATCCGGACTGCGATCAGCATCCCGGGTTCAACCGGCGCCAAGCCGGGCGCGGCGTCGGCGGTGGAAAAGTGGACGATCTTGTTGGTGGTGGTGCGGCCCACCCATTGGGGGGCGTGGGGGCTGTCGTCCAGTGGGGCCTCCCCCAGTTTTTTGCTGGCACCGTCGACCAGAATCCGCTGGACGGTGCCGATCAGGGCCTGGTTTTTGCGGACGGTATACAGGTCCTGAACAGCCAGAAGCGTCTGCAGGCGCCTTTTTTTTTCGGCCTCCGGCAGCTTGTCGGCAAAACGGGCAGCCGGTGCCACGGGGCGATCGGAATACATGAAGGCAAAAACCCCGTCGAAATCCGCCTGCCGGATCAGATCGAGAGTCGCGTCGAAATCCGCGGCGGTTTCCCCCGGAAAGCCCGCGATGAAATCCGAGGTGATGGCGATATCCGGCCGGACCTCCCGGAGGCGGCGCACCTTTTCGAGGTAGTCCGCACGAGTGTATCGGCGGTTCATTTTTTTGAGAACCCGGTCGGAGCCGGATTGAACCGGCAGGTGGATGTGGTTGCAGAGTTTTGTCAAGCGGCCGAAGGCCTGGATCAGGTGCTCGGAAAGGTCCTTGGGGTGTGAGGTCGTAAAACGGATGCGCGCCAACCCGCGGACGGCGTCGACCCGCGCGAGCAGGTCGGAAAACGAGCACAGCCGCTCTTTTAGACCGTAGCTGTTGACATTCTGACCCAGGAGGGTCACCTCCCGGACGCCGGAGGCCACCAGGGCCTCTATTTCGGCGATGATCTGCTCCGGCTGGCGGCTCGCCTCGCGCCCCCGGACATAGGGGACCACGCAGTAGGTGCAGTAGTTGTCACACCCCTGCATGATGGTCACGAACCGCGATACACCACCGAAGATCTGCGGCCTGCAGGACGCGGCTTCCTGGAAGCCTTCGGCCATCGTGACATCCACCAGCCTGCAGCGATCGCGCTGAATTTTACCGACCAGCGCTGGAAGCCGCCCGATGGCATGGGTCCCGAAAACGAGGTCCACATGGGGCACCCGCTCCAGGATCCGGCGGCCCTCCTGCTGAGCCACGCAGCCGCCCACGGCGACAATCAGGTGGGGCTTGCGGTTTTTGAGGGACGCCAGCCGGCCCAGGTAGCTGAAGACCTTCTGCTCGGCCTTTTCGCGAATGGCGCAGGTGTTCAAAAGGATCAGGTCGGCCTCTTCGGCCGATGCCACGGGAAGATAGTTCAACGCCAGCAAACCGGCGGCCATTTTTTCGGCGTCGTAAACGTTCATCTGGCAGCCAATGGTGTGTATGTAGAGACTTTTGATATTCATTGCGTCCGTCTGGGTCGGCTTCAAAAGTCGTCGGGCCGATCAGCGCCGGGGCCTGCTGTTGCGGGGAAGGGGCCGGGGGGTGTCCCCAGCGGTTCCATCCGTATCGTTTGGCGCAGGTCGGCCAGGACCGCCGTCACCTCTTGCTCGCAGCCGGGGGCAATCGACAGCCGCACCGCCCCCGAATCCCGCTCCAGGGTGGTGAGGACGGCGATGCCCTCGTAGGCTTCGATAATGAACTTCAGAAAAGCTATGTCCTTGCGCTCGATTCGAAAGATTCTGGTGGTGGTTTCAAGCTGCGCCATCTGTGTTCGGGTCCCTTCAACCTATTAAAACTATCACCATTATTCGAAACATTTCAATAAAAAATCGATATTTTAGGCGAGCGGCAGCCAAACCCGGCGGTTCGCGCCAGGGAAATCCAGGGGGGCCGCAGGCCGTCAAAATGAGGGTTGTCCCCCATCCCGGAATCGGCTATGACCGGACCATGGAAAAGCACTGGACCCTTCTGTCACCCGAGCCCCGGACGGTTCGCCGGATCGCGGCGGCCTTCAACATCGATCCGATTCTGGCCGCCATCCTGGCCAACCGCGGTCTGGAAAGCGATGAGGCGATTCACCCCTTTTTGAACCCCTGCCTGGATCAGCTGCGCGCCCCCCAGTGTTTGGCCGGGATGTCCGCGGCGGTCGAGCGCATAGGGAAGGCCATCTGCGAGAAGCAGCGGATCCTTGTTTTCGGCGACTACGATGTCGACGGGGTGACCGCCACGGTCATGCTGCTCGAATTCTTGACCCAGGTCGGAGCCGACGCGACCTATTACATTCCTCACCGGGTTCGTGAAGGCTACGGACTGCAGCCGCTGCACGTAACGGATTATGCCCGCAACCGCAACATCGGGCTGATCATCACGGTCGACTGCGGCTCCGGCAGCCACGCTGCGGTCCGGGCAGCCAGGGAGTGCGGCATCGGGGTGGTGATCACCGACCATCACAGCGTCGCGCCGCCTTATCCCGAGGCGGACGCCTTTGTGAATCCCAAACGGCAGGACTGTGAGGCGGGGTTGGATCACCTCTCCGGGGTGGGCGTAGCGTTTTACCTGGCCGCGGCCCTCCGCCAGCGGCTGCGCGAGGAGGGCCACTGGCGGGGACGCGTCGAACCCAACCTGAAAACAGCCTGTGATCTGGTGGCGCTCGGCACCGTGGCCGATGTGGTGCCCCTCACAGGCGAAAACCGCGTTTTGACCCGCGCCGGAATGGAGATGATCAACCAAGGCCGCCGGCTGGGCCTGCGCGCCCTGGTCGAGAGCTGCAGCCGCGATGCCGGCATGCTGGATGCCGATGACGTGGCCTTCAAACTGGCCCCCCGCCTGAATGCCGCCGGCCGCATGGCCCATGCCCGCCAGGCGGTGGCGCTGCTGTGCGCCGCGGAGGCGGGCGAAGCCCGGCAGTTGGCCGAATTCCTGGGGAATCTGAATACCGACCGGCAGAAAATTGAAGGCCAGGTTTTTGACCAAATTCTTGTGCGCCTTGAAAAAAACCCGGCCGCCCTGACGCGGCGAACCCTGATCATACACGGGAATGAATGGCCCGAAGGGGTCCTGGGGATCGTGGCCTCGCGCCTGGTCCGTCAGTTCTGCAAGCCTGCGGTGGTGCTCTCTGTGCGCGAGGGTCTCGCCAAGGGGTCCGCCCGCAGCCTGCCGGGAATCGATCTGGCCGAGGGGTTCGCGGCCTGCCGGGAACATCTCGAGACATTCGGCGGGCACGCCCTGGCGGCAGGACTGAGCCTCAAGACCGGTAATATCGACCGATTCGCCCAAGCCCTCGAAACGGTGGTGACCGCCACCACCGACTGTGATGCGCTTCTGCCGCAAGTTCAGGTCGACTGTGAACTTTCGCTGAATGCCGTCAGCGCTGCGCTGATCGACAGCCTTGAAACCTTGAAACCGTTTGGCGCCGGGAACCCGGAACCCCTCTTCATGGCGCGCGATGTGGCCGTCAAGTCCAGCCAAATTGTCGGGCGCCGCCATCGCCGGATGGTTCTGCTGCAGACCGGTCGGGATGCGGGCACCCCACTGGCGGCGATTCAGTTCAATATCGATCCGCAGCACCCCCAGCCCGATTTTTTCCCGCGGATGGCCTTTCGGCTGCGCTGGAACCGCTGGAACGGCAGCCGCACCCCGCAGCTGTTTATTGAGGAAACCTGAACATTTTGCTTGCATTCGGAAATGCCTGCCATTATTATGCCCAAAAAAAGTTGACAAAGTACTTCGGTAACCCTCTGTCAATAAAACAAAAAAGAATTTTGCGGTGGCCTTCGCGGGGTAAATTTCAGACCAGCAGGCGCGCTTCGCAAAATCCGGGCATCGGCGTGACAGCATAGAAGGGACCTTCAATGGCGAAAGTATTTCGACCCAGCACCCGTGAATCCAGCATTCTTTCCAAGATCGAGTCTTCAAAGGAGTTTGCCCGCCGCTCTTCCGATCTATCGATCAAATGGCCAACAGTATTGCCTCGAAGCTGGTGGAAAACGAGCTGGTGGAAACCCACAACAAAAACAGTCTCCAGGAACGCATCCACAAATGCCTGGAAACCCTCACCAACGCGGAAGATTTCGACATCGATTACCAGATCGCCCCCTTTCGCCGGCTGGTGGCGCAGCCGCACGTGGTCAGTCTTTACGTGACGGCCTTTGTCATCGAAAAATTGATCAACGACAAGGATATTGTGGATATCTACGGTTCGGATGAGGAGATCTACACCTGCATTCATCATCAGGTGACCAAGCATCTTCCCTGAGCGCATGCGCCCTTCCTTTCACCCCCGGCTGGTCAACAGCCCCTTCGACGATCCGGCCCTTTTCATCCCCTTTCTGCTTCAAAAGCGTGCGGTCCTGTTCGACCTGGGGGACCTTCACGCGCTCGCCCCCCGAGACATCCTCAAGATCAGCCACGTATTTGTATCCCACACCCACATGGATCACTTCGTTGGCTTTGACCACCTCCTGCGTCTCTTTCTGGGCCGGGAAAAACACCTCTGTCTGTTCGGTCCCCCCGGTTTTCTGACCAACGTTGAAGGAAAACTCTCCGGCTACACCTGGAATCTGGTTCAGCATTACACCAACACCTTTGTACTGGAAGTCAGCGAGATCCACCCGCAAGTTCTGTTGACCCGCCATTACCGGGTTCAGGACGGTTTTCGGCCGGGCCCTGCGCTGCAGCGCAGCACTTTCGACGGCACGCTGCTGGCGGAACCGGGGCTGACCATCACGGCGGCGGCCCTGGACCACCGCATTCCGTCGCTGGCCTTGGTTCTCCAGGAGCGATTTCACGTCAACATCCGCCGGGATCGGCTGGATGCACTGGGCGTGATGCCCGGGGACTGGCTCCAGCGTTTCAAACAGGCGCTTTTCTGCCGGCAGGACCCGGCCTCGGTGTTTGAGGTCTCCGCGCGGTTCGGCCGGGGGCGCACCCGGGCCTTTGTGCTTGGCGAGCTTGCGGCCCAAATTGCGGTGATCTCACCCGGCCAGAAAATCGGTTACATTGCCGATGCGGTTTACAGCCCTGAAAACATCGAAAAGATGCTGACCCTGGTCCATGAAGCCGACCACCTGTTCATCGAAGCGGCCTTTCTGGATCAGGAGCGGCGGGTGGCCCGTGAAAAATTTCACCTGACCGCCCGCCAGGCCGGTGAGATTGCCGGACGGGCGCGGGTCCGGCAGGTGACCGTTTTTCACTTTTCACCCCGCTACAGCTCCGGGGAGCTTCTCACCCAAGAGGCCCTGACGGCCTGGCGGACCTGGCAGGCCGCGGCGGCCCCTTGAACCACCGGTTTCGACAGCCAGGTGGACGCCTTCCAGTTGAGCATGAACCGGGCCGCCGAGGAAGCGGCGCCCCAGGCCAAGGCCTTCTTCCTGGACGCCCAGGTCCAGCGCATTCCCTTTGCCGACCCCCTGCGCTTCGATCTCGACCAGTATGTCACCGATCAGGCCCTTCACGGTCTGTTTTTCATGGTGGCGCAGTAGGAAGCCCGCATCCGACAGGATCCTGCCGCCCGTGTAACCAAACTGCTGCAGAAGGTTTTCGCGAAATAGTCCCCCGCCTTTCCGGCCCCATGACGGCCACTGTCTGAGCGTCATGGGGCTTTCCCCCGTCTATCGCCCGCTCATCGCCCGCCTGTGCAAACCGGCTGCCGGCGCAGCATTGCGTTCTGGCGCAACGGTCGTTGGCGCCAGGAATCGGCCCTGTCAAAAGACCGCCGAAGCGCCGGGTTGTCTAAAGGAATCCGCCGCCCGGTCCGATACCTAACAGCCAGAAGCTAAAGCCAAAGGAGCTGCTGGTGCATAGCCTGCTGGAGCAAACCGAATCGCCGCTGTCTCTTTTTCCGGTCCTTGTGGTCGAAGACCAGCCGGTGTCGCGTTTGCGTCTCGTGAAAACCCTGGTCAAGGCCGGGTACGAGGTCGTGGCGGTCGAAAATGGTCGTCAGGCCCTCGACGCCATGGAAAAGCGGTATTTTCCGCTCGTCCTGACCGACTGGATGATGCCGGAGATGGACGGCCTCGACTTGTGCCGCTGGGTCCGCGGCCGCCCCAATCAGGGCTACGTCTTTGTGGTGCTGCTGACCGCCCGGGACAACAAGTCCGACATGATCGAAGGGCTGGAAGCCGGGGCCGACGATTACCTGATCAAACCCTTCATTGCGGGCGAATTGTTTGCACGCCTGAAGACCGGCCGACGGTTTCTCGAGCAGGAGCGCTCGCTCAAGCTTGCCTGCGAGGCCATTCGAAACCTGTCGAAGTCCGACCCGCTGACCGGGTGTTACAACCGCGGCTACCTGAATGAGCGCCTGCCCCAGGAGATTCAGCGCGCTCGGCGTTTCGGACACTGTCTCTCCCTGGCCATCTGTGACATCGATCACTTCAAGCGCGTCAACGACACCTATGGCCATCCGGTCGGCGATCAGGTCCTGATCGCGTTTGTCAAGTGGCTTCAGGGGTCCATCCGCAACCAGGTCGACTGGCTGGCCCGCTACGGTGGCGAGGAATTCGTGATGATCCTGCCTGAGACGGATCTGGCGGGGGCTGCTTGTATGGCTCAGCGCTTGCTGAAAATCGTTTCCGGGCGGGACGTGCAGGTGGGTGCTGAGCGCATTCGGATAACCGCCAGCATGGGCGTGACCGGTTTCGGACCGCACACCGCCGAGGCCCTCATCAGCCCTGAAAATTTGATTCGTCAGGCCGACCAAAGCCTCTATCTATCCAAGATGCAGGGACGCAACCGCGTCAGCGTGAAGCCCCTCGAAGCGGTTGGCCGGGAAGACCTGCCGGATTGAACCTCTTATTCTGCGCCGCGCCGCGGCGGTGACGAATGTGCACGATGAAAAACATCCTGGTCGTTGACAACCACCCGATGCTCCTGAAGTTCATGGCCAATCTGCTGGCCCGCCAGGGACACCGGGTCGTGACCGCCCATGACGGCCTATCCGCCCTGGAAGTCCTGGAAGATTTTCGACCGGATATTGTTTTTCTGGATTTGGTGATGCCCAATATCAACGGCAAGCAGCTCTGCCGGGTGATCCGCAGCATGCCGGCGCTCAGCAATGCCTTTGTCATCATCCTGTCCGCGGTTGCAGCCGAGGAAAACATCGACTGCCGCAGCCTGGGTGCCGATGCCTGCATTGCCAAGGGGCCTTTCGACAAGTTGGCGGCCAACGTTCAGGAGGTGCTGCGCCTTATTGAAAACGGCCGGGCGGCGGCGCTGACCGACCGTATCTGGGGTCGCGAGGATGTGGTGCGGCGCGAAATCACCCATGAGCTGCTGGACTGGAAGCATCACTTCGAGATCATTCTGCGCAACATGTCCGAGGGGATTCTGGAGTTGACCGGTGATGCCCGCATCGTAAACGCCAACCCGGCCGTGCTGAAGATCATGGACACCACCGAGGAGTTCCTGCTCGGAAAGCCGCTGGAAGATCTTTTCACCGGCAAAGACCGTTCCAGGATCACCGCGCTTTTGGAGCGCTGCAGCCAAGAGGCGGTCCAGACTCCCGAAAATAGCCCGCTGACCCTTGAAGGCCGGTTGGTGAGCCTGGAAATCATCCCGGTTGCGTCCCCCACCGGTGGGGCGCTGGTGGTCATTCTCACGGACGTGACCGAGCGCAAGCGAATGGAGCGGCAGCTGGATCAAGCCCGCAAAATGGAAGCGGTCGGGACCCTGGCCGGAGGTCTGGCCCACGATTTCAACAACCTTCTGATGGGGGTCCAGGGCAATGTGTCCCTGATGCTGATGGGCACCGACTGCGGCACGACGCATTATGAAAAACTGAAAAGCATTGAAAAGCTGGTTCAGAGCGGCGCCAAGTTGACTTCCCAGTTGCTGGGGTATGCCCGCAATGCCCACCATGATCGTCATCCCCTGGACCTCAACAGCGTGGTGGCGGAAATGGCGGCGACGTTTTTCCGCAACAAAAAGGAGATCCAGGTGGAATCGCGCCTGGCTTCCGACCTCCGGCCGGTGGACGCCGACCAGGGTCAGCTGGAGCAGGTTTTGATGAACCTCTACGTCAATGCCTGGCAGGCCATGCCACGCGGTGGCCGACTGACCCTGCAAACCAGCAATGTCACCGAACGGCAGATATGCAGCAGGGTCTACAAAGCTCGGCCGGGGGCCTACGTCATGCTGACCGTGACGGATACCGGGGTCGGGATGGACGCCCAGATCCAGGAACGGATTTTTGAGCCGTTTTTTACCACAAAGGACCTGGGGCGCGGCACCGGACTTGGCCTGGCCTCGGTCTACGGGATTGTCAAAGGCCACCACGGCTATATCGACGTGCAATCGGCGGTCGGGCAGGGCACGACCTTCACCCTCTATTTCCCCGCCTCAGGACGGCAGGTGGCGACCAGTCAACCCGAACCCGAGGCCGTCAAGGGCAGCGGCACGGTGCTCCTGGTCGATGACGAGGAGGTGATCGTCGAAGTCGCTTCCGGCATGCTGAAACTGCTGAATTACGAGGTCCTCAGCGCCCGTTCGGGTTCCGAGGCGTTGTCGGTTTTCGAGGCGCACCAGGACCGGATCGATCTCGTGATTCTGGATATGATCATTCCCGACATGGACGGTGCCCAGATTTTCCACCGCATCAAACAGCTCGCCCCGAGCGTCAAGGTGCTGCTGGCGAGCGGTTACAGCCTGAAAGGCAAAGCGGCGACCCTGCTGGAGAACGGGTGCAGCGGATTCATCCAAAAACCCTTCAATCTTCAGGCGCTTTCAAGAAAAATCGAGGCCATCATGAGCACGCCGACACCCGCTGTGGCTGACCTCGCGCTGCGCAATGCTTCCTGAAACCCGCTCGCCTGACATGATCCGATCCTGTCGCCCAGGCGCGCCCACCAGGGCGCTGGCCGTTCCTGGGTGGCTGTCACCGCCGCTGTCGCGGGCACCGATTAGCGCTTGACAGCGCACCCCCTTTTCACTATTTGAATACAGGTTTACAAACCTGTTTCCCTGCTGACAGCCTTGAATGCCCGGGGTTTTTGCCGGCCGCCGCGATCCTCTGGCACACCGGCGCCGCCAACGGACATCCGGGTCCAACCTGAAATCCGAAACCCGAGCAGAAGGGGCGGCTGACGGCACTCAGCCTCCTTTTCCTGCTGATTGGTGATGATTTTTAAATCCACAGTCGATGATTCCGGGGCGTTCGTTTCCGCCGCAGGGGACTGCCGCTGCCGCCGGTCCTGCCGCATGACCCTCATGGCGCTGCTGCTGGCCCTTGGCTGGATCGGGCTGTCCGGTTGTGCGGCCTTGCTGTCCAATGCCGCCGCCGACTTCAGCGACGATTTGTCCTATGCCATCCTGAACGCCGACGATCTGGAAACCGTGGAGGCCGGCGGCCCTGCCTACCTGCTGATGGTGGATGGGTTGATTCATGCCAACCCGCAAAACACGCGACTTTTACAGGCCGGGGCGGCCCTTTACAGCGCCTACTCGGGCGTTTATGTTGCCGATGAGGAGCGGGCCCAAAAAATGACGGCCAAGGCCATGGCCTACGCCCTGCAGGCAGCCTGCAGCCACCGTCGGGATTGGTGCGGTCTGGGGGAGCGCGATTTTGACGGCTTCGAGCGCGCCATTGGGGCGGCCGCTAAAAAGGACGTGCCGTTGCTTTTCGACCTGGGGGCCGCCTGGGCCGGATGGATTCAGGCCCGGCGGCGGGACTGGGACGCCATTGCCCAAATTTCGCGGGTGGACGTCCTCATGAACCGGGTGGTGGCGCTGGACGAAGGGCATCGCGGGGGAGAGGCGCACCTTTATTTGGGCATTCTGGCGACCCTGCTGCCGCCGCCGATGGGGGGCGAACCCGAAAGGGGCCGGGCGCATTTCGAGCGCGCGATCACGTTGTCAGGCGGCCGCAATCTGATGGCCAAGGTCGATTTCGCGCGCTACTACAGCCGGCTGGTATTCGACCGGGAACTGCACGACCGGCTGCTGAATGAAGTTCTCGCCGCTTCTCCCGAAGTGCCGGGATACGCCCTGGTGAACATTGTGGCCCAGCAGCAGGCCAGGGAACTGCTGAACAGCGCAGGCGATTATTTCTAACCGTTCTCAGGCCCGTGCCGTCAGGGACGATCGAGGAGCCGTGGTGATGCGATATCCAAACGTATGGTGGGCTGGGCTTCTTTTGTGTGCCTTGA
>JAABRJ010000522.1 GCA_011390985.1 Desulfobacteraceae bacterium | reverse complement strand
GGGAAGTGCAGCGGCTTTTCGGGGGCGAAATTCCGGAGGGCCTCGCGGAATTCCGGAAACTGCCGGGGGTCGGAGACTATATCGCGGCGGCGGTCTTGAGTATCGCCTTTCAGCGGCCCTATGCGGTTCTGGACGGCAACGTCAAACGGGTTCTGGCGCGTTTACAGGTCCTGGATCTGCCGGTCGACCAGCCCGCGGCCCACCGCCGGTTCCAGGCGCTGGCGCAGGAAATGCTGGACACCCGCCTGCCCGGTGAATTCAACCAGGCCGTAATGGAACTCGGCGCCCTGGTCTGCATCCCCCGTCAGCCGGATTGCGGCCGTTGTCCACTGGCGGCGGCTTGCAGCGCATTCAAGACCGGGCGGGTGGCCGAATTCCCCAAGCGCCGCCAGCCCCGAACCGTGCCGGAACACCACATTGCCGTTGGGGTGGTGCGCCGCGACGGGCGGCTGCTGATCACCCGTCGCAAGTCCGAGGGGTTGCTGGGGGGACTGTGGGAGTTTCCCGGCGGCAAGGTCAAAATGGGGGAGAGCGCCGCGGATGCCTGCGTTCGCGAGATCGCCGAGGAGGTCAACCTCCAGGTGCAGGTGCTGGGCTTTTTGACCCGCGTGAAGCATGCCTACACCCATTTCCGGATCCGGATGGACGTCTTTACCTGCCGCTGGGTCGCCGGCGACGTGCGCCTCAACGGGCCGGTGGACTACCGCTGGGTACGGCCGACCGAGATCGACGCGTACCCGTTTCCCAGGGCCAACACGAAGTTTATTCCGTTTCTGCTTGCGGCGCTGGCGGGGGAGTAACCGCGGCTGCGCTCTTTTTGCGTCGGCGCCGGCGCGGGCGCTTTTTGGGGGCCGGCTTGGCGCTTTTTTCCTCGACCGCTGTCTCTACGACCGGGGGCTCGGGTTCGGCACGATCTTCGGTTTTGGCGATGGTCAGTCCGAATTTAAACACCCCGGTGGCCTCCATTTCGCGCCGCCCCTTGCGTACCGGCTTGCCGTTACGCTGGCTGTTGGCCCGGGCGGCAACAGGCGCTTGGGTCTCGGCCGCTTCGGTTTCTACAGCCTCGGCTTCGACCGCCGGGACGGCCGCCGCGACCCTCCGGGGGCTCGCGCGCCGTGGTCCCCGGGCGGCGGGGCGGCCCCGTCCGTCGCGCTTTTCCCGTGGGCGTTTGCGGGTCGGACGGGGGCCGGCCTGGTCTTTGGCAAACCATTCGTCCTCGGGCCACACCACCGGGATCGGGTTGCCCAGCATCTGCTCGATGGGTTCCAGGTGCAGCACATACTCCTCGCAGGCCAGGGACAGCGCGATCCCCGTCTTGCCGGCACGGGCGGTGCGGCCGATGCGGTGGACGTAATTTTCGGGGTCCTGGGGCAGGTCGTAGTTGATCACGTGGGTGATATCCTCCACGTGAATCCCGCGTGAGGCCACATCGGTTGCAACCAGAATCTTGATCCGCCCGTCACGGAACTCCTCCATCAGGCGCAGGCGCTTGCGCTGGTGGATATCACCGGTGATCCCCTCGGCCGGCAGCCCGTTGACCTGCAGCTTCCAGGCCAGCCATTCGACCCCCGACTTGGTATTGACGAAGATCAGCACCCGTCCCCAGTCTTCCCGCTGCAGAAGACCCAGCAGGAGCGACAGTTTGCTTTCCTTGCCGACGTGAAAAAGGGACTGTTGGATTCCCTCCACGGTCTTGAGATCGGGGGTGATGGCAATAAACTCGGGCAGGTTCATGTACTCATAGGTCAACTCCATCACCCGGTAGGAAAGGGTGGCTGAAAAGAGCATGGACTGGCGCTTTTCGTAGTGGGGCAGTTTCCGCAAAAGGTAGCGCATGTCCTGGGTGAAACCCAGGTCAAAGAGGCGATCGGCCTCGTCGATCACTACGATCCGGATGTCCTTGGGTTGAAACACCCCTTGTTTGAGGTAGTCGATGATCCGCCCGGGGGTGCAGATAACGATATCGACTCCTTTCTTCAGGGCCTCCGCCTGCTCGCGATACTCCATCCCCCCCACCACCGCGAGGATCCGGTAGTGGGTCTCGCGATTCAGCATCTCTGCGTCCTCGTGGATCTGCAGTGCCAACTCACGGGTCGGGGCCACGATCAGGGCCACCGGCAGGTCGGGGTGTTTGCGCTCAAAGGTCATCATCCGCGTCATCACCGTCACCAGAAAAGCGGCGGTCTTGCCGGTGCCGGTCTGCGCCTGGCCGGCGACGTCGCGGCCCTCGAGCGAGACCGGCAGGACCTGGGCCTGGATGGGGGTGCAACGCGTGTAGCCGGCGCTTGCCAGGCCGGCCTGAAGCTGGGGCGGGATGTCAAGTTGGTCGAAACGGGTTGGGGTTAGAAAATCGGGTTTTGGGGCACGGGGTTTGTCGTCATGGGATTCAGCTTCCGCGGTCATATACGTAACTCCAATTGGTTTAAACCTCCGGTGGACCAACCCGTCTCCGCGGGGGGGCGCAGGCGGCGGGGTGGGCTCGGAATCGAGACGGGTCTCGGTTTCAAGTCGGTATCGGGTCAGGCGGTGTCCGGCCCCGCTGCATGCGCTGCGGGGAGAGGCCGCTCCGGCCATGCGGACGGGTGACCCTGTCGGGCGTCAATCGGCTATGAACAGGTCGAGGTGCGGCTGACCCGCAAAGTCGGGATCATTGGCGTACGGGCTGAAATCGGTTACCCCGCGATCCCGCAGAAACCCTTCATCGATCAGGCACTGGCCGGTCAGCTCCCGGGCGCAGGACGTCAGAACGGCGTGGGCCGCATCGGCCATGATGTCGGGTTTGCGACAGTACTTCAGGGTGCTGCGGTCCCCCACCGCAAATTCAATGGCGGCGGTGGCGATAATCGTCCGCGGCCACAAACAGTTGACGGCGACCCGGTATCGTCTGAATTCCTCCGCCATGCCCATGCTGAGCAATGTCATGCCGTACTTGGAAAGCGTGTAGGGGGCATGATCCCTCAGCCAGCGCGGTGCCAGGCTGAGGGGCGGGCAGAGGCTGAGGATGTGCGGGTTGTCGGATTTCTTCAGGTACGGCAGAACCGCCCGGGAACAGATGAACACGGCGCGCGCGTTGATCTGCTGCATCAGATCGTAGCGTTTGGGCGGCGTGTCCTCGACCGTTGTCAGGCTGATGGCACCGGCATTGTTGACCAGCGCGTCGATCCCCCCGAAAGCCTCGACAGCCGCCGCCACCATCGCCTGAACCTGGTCTTCGGAGCGCACGTCCGTCTGCACCGCCAAGGCCCGCCCCCCCACCTGCTCAACGGCCGCAGCGGTTTCAGCTATGGTCCCCGCCAGTTTGGGGTGGGGCTTGACCGATTTGGCGGCGACCACGATGTTGGCCCCGTCGCGGGCGAATTTGAGCGCCATGGCGCGGCCGATGCCGCGGCTGGCGCCCGTGATGACGATGGTTTTGCCCGATAAATCAGCCATGCCGATTCCTTAATTGGATCGCAGCTGCGGAGCAGTCCGATGGCGTCCGTTGACCCGGCCCCCGGCCTGCAACCGTCGTCGATGGCTGCGGGCGCGGGGGAGACACAATGTCTCTTTATGACCTGAAGTCCTGCGGGAGTCAACCCTGTTCAGGCTTGCGGCGGATATTCAGGCTTGCTTTGCGGCCCGCGGGGGTGCAAGGCGGCCGAGGGGCCGCCACCGGCTGCCGCCAGGCGGCAGGGGACGGCGGGATGGGCCGCCAGCGCCTCCAGCAGCTCCACCAGGTTGCTGATTTCGGGGAGGTTTTTACGCCAGCGCTCCAGCCGTTGGGCGGCCCGGGCTGCCAGACGGGCGGCGGGCTCGGGCCGCGCGGCTTCGAGATGCACAAAAACCCCGGCGGCCTGGACAAGCC
>JAABRJ010000521.1 GCA_011390985.1 Desulfobacteraceae bacterium | reverse complement strand
CAACTTCGTGGACTTCGAAAAAGAGGCCGAGATTCCACAGCTCCACGGCGGCCGTGGTGGGGGAGCTGTCGAGGCGGTCAGTCCAGGCTGCTATTACCCGGTCGTAAAGGGCGAGCCGATTCTCGAGGTAGTGCCGACAGCCGGCGGACAGGGTGCACACCCGCCAGCGCCGGGCCACTTGGTGATAGCCATCCGGCCGACCGGCATCGAGCGCCTGGGCGAATGCCACCGACAGGCTGTTTCGCAGATCCCGTGAGGTGCGGTCTGCAAAGGGGTCGAACTTTTCGCTGTCTGCAGTCGGCGAGGCGGTCTTTGAAGAACCAGGGTCGTTTTTCATGGGCAGCCGCACTGTTTTCAAGGTCTCGCCGGGTCGGTTGTGGGCGCCAGAAGCGATTTTGAAAAAATTCGGTAAAGTTTCCAGCCATCCCGCCCGATGTTAAAATTAACCGTTTGGTAAAGAACATTAATAGCACTTTACCATTCTCATCCTCCCTCTCCTGATGGGTGGCTCGTTGTGAGCCACCCGTTCTTTTTGGGCCTCAACCCTCCCGACCGGCAAGCCCTTCACGTCCGCCGAAGTCCTCCCGCCGCATCCCTGCGCTCAGATGCGCAGCGCCAGCGTCACGGCGTCCTTTTCCGGGGAATGCCCCGGGAGAAACGCATAGAGGTGCAGCCCGCGCCAGCCCCGATCGGCGGCGATGGCGCGGTTGAAGCCGTCGGCATCCCGAAAAGCGGTGTTGTCGGCCACCAGCAGCCCGCCGGCGCGCAGCAGGCGCCGGCAGTCGGGCAAGGCCGGTTGATAGAACGACTTGTCGATATCCATGAAGACAAGGTCAAAAGGTTCGCCCAGGCCCCGGACGACCTCGAGGGCATCGCCCTGGCGCAGTTCGATAGTATCGGCCAGATCGGCGGTCTGAAAATTGGCCCGGGCACGGGCGGCCATTTGCGGGTCGTTTTCGACCGTCAGCACGCGGCCGCCGAAGGCGCTGCAGGCCCGGGCGAGAAAAAGAGTCGAGTAGCCCGTGGCGGTGCCGAGTTCCAGCACCCGCCGGGCCTGGCCGAGGGTGGTCAGCAGATAGAGCAGCTCGCCTACCACCGGGCCGACGATGGGAATGTTTTCGCGCTGGGCTTCCTGCTCCATGTGCTGCAGGAGGGGGTCGCGGGCAGGGAGAAACTTGCCGAAATAGGCCTCGGGGGACGGGATCATCGGGGCAGCGGACATCGGTCGACTCCTGTTGCGGGTGGAGCGGCGATCAAGGGCCCTCGGGCATTCATGGTCGTTTCCTGTGCGGACAGCGTATTCCGGGCACGGGGTGAGGGCGTGGCCAAACCGGGATCCGGTCGGATCGGCTGAAAACGCGGTCAGAGGCGGCATTGAGGTCCAGCATGAGGCGGTGCCGCCGAAAGGGAGGGCAGGGGGGTCGTTCCGGATCAAGCGGCCAGTGCAGTTTGAATTTGATGATAAACGCAATTTCGGCCGGATGCAAGGGGTTGCCTTAAAGACCGTTGACGAATTCCGTCCGGGTTGCTAAAATGAAATCAAATACGTGTTGGGGGTGCCGGCCGGCAGGCGGGCTGAGAGAAGACCCTTTTAACTTGATCTGGATCATTCCAGCGGAAGGAAACACGGCCCAGCAGACGCGCGCCTGATGAAGCCGGTTTCCCGACCGGCTTTTGCATTTATGCAATCGGACCAGCAGATGAACAATCGCACGCCCTTTTTTCAAACCACCCGCAGGGAAGTATACTGTTTCGCAGACACGCTGCCGCTCTGCGACGCCCTCCTGTCCGCCGGTGCCAAAGTCATCCAGTTGCGGCACAAGAAACTCGACGATGCGGCATTTTTGCGCCTTGCGGCGGAGATGGCCGACCGCGTCCGCCGATACCCCGGGGCGGTGTTGATTGTCAATGATCGGGTTTCGGCCGCATTGGCCGTCCGGGCCGACGGGATTCACATCGGACAGGAGGACGCTGATTGCCGCGATGTTCTGCGGCGGGTGCCGCCCACTATGATGGTGGGGGTGTCGGTCGACACGGTCGACCAGGCCCTGGCAGCCGAGGCGGCCGGGGCCCACTATCTCGGGGCCGGCGCGGTTTTCGCGACGCCCACCAAAAAAGACGCCCGGGTTATCGGCCTGGACGGGCTGCGGGCGATCACGGCGGCGGTAAAGGTTCCCGTTGTGGCCATCGGCGGTATTTCGCTTGACAACATCCGAGAGGTGGCGGCCGCCGGCGCCCGCTATTTTGCGATCATTTCCCAGATCAACCAGGCGGCGGATCTCGCCGGGCGGCTGGCAGCCTTCAACGACCGCCTTGAGCGGCCGGAAGGAGGGGCCCGTTGAAAACCGCACTGACCATCGCGGGTTCGGATTCCTGCGGCGGCGCCGGGCTCCAGGCCGACCTCAAAACCTTTCAGGCCCTGGGGGTTTTCGGCATGAGCGCCGTCACGGCCGTAACCGTCCAGAACACCCGCAAGGTATACGCGATCCAGGAGATCTCGCCCGATATCGTGGCCGGCCAGATCCGGTGCCTTTTCGACGACATCGAGATCCACGCCGTCAAGATCGGGATGGTTGCCAGCATTCCCCTGATCGAAACCATTGCCCGCTGCCTGGCGGAAGTCCACTCGCCGCCCGTGGTGCTCGACCCGGTAATGATCTCCAAGAGCGGCTGCCGTCTTCTCGACCCGGACGCCCAGACCGCCCTGGTGGCCCACCTCTTTCCCCTGGCGGCGGTGGTAACCCCCAACCTGCACGAGGCGGAAGCCCTCACCGGTCGCAAAATCACGACCGTCGAGGAGATGCGATCCGCGGCCGAGTACATTCTTCAACTGGGTGCCGCCAAGGTGGTGGTCAAAGGCGGGCATCTCTCCGGGCGGGCCACGGATATTCTCTTCGACGGCGACCGCTTCCATGCCCTGGACCATGCGCGCATCGCCTCCCGCAACACCCACGGCACGGGGTGCACCTTCTCGGCGGCGATTGCCGCCCATCTGGCCCGCGGGGCCGATTTTTTTGACGCCGTCAGGCAGGCGAAGGCGTATGTTTCCGGCGCCATCGCGCACGGCCTGCCGCTTGGCCGCGGGGTCGGGCCAACCCATCATTTTTTCGATCTTTATGCCCGCGCCGGCCTTGAAACCGATTGAACCCCGCGACCCTTAAAGATCAAGGAAGCTGAGCCATGCAGATCAAGGAGATCGGCGGCGAATTCGCCCTGATCGATCGTCTCAGCCGGCTGGTGCCCAGCCGGTGCCGCGAGCTGATCGTCGGTATCGGCGACGATGCCGCGGTCTTGAAGACGGCCGATGATGGCCGCTATCAGCTGGTGACCGCAGATCTCCTGGTGGAGAACCAACATTTCAGCTTCAGCTGGGGGGGGGCCGAGGAAGCCGGCTTCAAGGCCGTCGAAGCCAACGTCAGCGACATCGCCGCCATGGGTGGGGAGCCGACCGTCATGGTGGTGTCTCTGGCGCTTCCCCGGGAAACGCCCGTGGAAACGGCGGAGGCACTCTACCGGGGCATGGGCCGCTCCTGCCGTCGAAACGGGGTAACCGTCGTCGGCGGCGATACCACCCGCGGCGGCGCCATTACGATCAGCATCACGCTGCTGGGAACTGTGGCGGTCGACCGGCTGTGTCTGCGCAGCCAAGCCCGGGTGGGTGACCTGATCGGGGTCACCGGCCCCCTGGGCGCCTCGGCAGCCGGTCTGGCCCTGGTGCAGCGGGACCTTCCGGCAACCGCCTACCTGTGGCAAAAGCACCTGGTTCCCGAATGCCGGCTGGATGCCGCGCCCATTCTGGCGCCGGTGGTCAACGCGATGATCGACGTCAGCGACGGGCTGGCCCCCGAGGTCCGACACATCTGTGATCAGAGCGGGGTGGGCGCCCGGATCGCCGCCGCCAAAATTCCCCTGCACCCGGAGGTGATCGCGGCCGCAGTCGCCCTGGGCTGCGATCCGCTGGAGTTTGCGCTCGGCGGCGGTGAGGACTACGAACTGCTGTTTACGCTCGCACCTCGCAACCTGGAGCGGCTGCGCCGCACCGGGTTGGAATTTGCCGTCGTGGGCGAGATTCTTCCGGCCGCAGACGGCCTTCTGCTAGTCGGCGCGAGCGGGGCGGCTGGTCCGCTCCACGGAGGATACAACCACTTTGCCTGATACTTCCGCCATTCACAGCGATGCGATTCAAACGCTTCTCGGCGAAATACGTCGCCGTTCGCCCCTGGTGCACCACATCACCAACTGGGTCACCATCGCCGATTGCGCCCAGATAACCCGCTGCGTCGGCGCCCTGCCGGTCATGGCCCACATGGCCGACGAGGTGGCCGACATGGTCGCGCTGGCCGATGCGCTGGTCCTCAACATCGGCACCCTGGACCGCAGGGTTGTCGCCAGCATGCAGATTGCCGGCGAAAGAGCCAATGCCCTGGACATCCCGGTGGTGCTCGATATTGTGGGCTGCGGGGCAACCCCGGCCCGCTGCGCCGTGGTCAACGAGCTCACCGATGCGCTGCGCTTTGCCGTCATTAAGGGTAACTACGGCGAAATCGGCGCCGCAGCCGGTGCGCGGGCAGAGGTCAGGGGCGTTGAATCCATCTCCGTCAGCGGCGACATGCCGGTTCTGGCGGCCGAACTGGCCCGCCGGACCGGCGCGGTGGTGGTGGCGAGCGGCCAGACCGACCTGATTACCGACGGTAAACGTCTCCACCGCTGCACGGCCGGTCATCCGCGGATGGCGATGGTGGTCGGCACCGGCTGCATGGCCGCGTCGATCCTGGGGGTCTTTGTGGCGGTATCCGCCGACTTCTGGGCGGCAGCGGGCTGCGCCATGGAGTTTTACGGTGCTGCCGGTGAGGCGGCGGCAAAGCACGCCGACGCCCCCATGGCCTTCAAGAGCGCCCTTCTGGACAGCGTCTATACGCTGGCCCAAGCTGCGTGAATGCCCGGCGCGCCGCCGCAGGCTGGGAAGACTTGAAAATGGAAGGTGATCATGCTCCTTGAGGTCAGCCATCTAGTCAAACGCTACCGGGACCTGCTGGCGGTGGATCGGGTCGCTTTCGCCATCGACCGCGGCACCTGCTTCGGCCTGCTCG
>JAABRJ010000520.1 GCA_011390985.1 Desulfobacteraceae bacterium | reverse complement strand
ACCACCACCATCGAGATGATCGAAGGCATTATCGCGCCCACCGACGGTGAAATCCGCTACAAGGGCGCTCCCCGGGGCGCGGCCTTCCGCGAGGAAATCGGCATCCAGTTCCAGCAGACCGGTCTGCTCGCCTTTCTGACGGTTTTTGAAACCCTGCAAACCCTGCAGGGCCTTTTCCGCCGCCGCCGCGACCTGACAGCGCTGCTGGAGCAGTGCGGCCTGGGGGACATCCGCGACCAGATGAACGACAAGATCTCCGGCGGCCAGCGCCAGCGGCTGCTGCTGGCGCTGGCGCTGATCAACGACCCGGAGCTGTTGTTTTTGGACGAGCCCTCAACCGGGTTGGACCCCCAGGCCCGCCGAAACCTGTGGGACATCATCGGGGACATCAAGGCGCAGGGTAAAACCATCATTCTCACCACGCACTACATGGAGGAAGCCCAGGCCCTCTGCGATCACGTCGCCATCATGGACCACGGCCGCATCATCGCCCGCGGGACGCCGCTGGACCTCATCCGGCAGCACTGCGAGGGGATCACGATCGTCCTTCCGGAAAACGGTTTCGACGGCCCGGTGGAAGACGTTGCGGCCCAATTCCACCGGGTCAACGGCAACGTTGAGATCCAGACCACCGACACCCACGGCTGCCTGCGACGGCTGATGGCCGGGGGGGTCGACATCACCGGTCTGACGGTCCGTTCGCCCAACCTCGAAGACGTTTTTCTGAACCTCACCGGACGCAAACTGCGAGCGTGATCATGATCGTCAAAAGGCTGTGGGTCATTTTCATGGCCCGAAATCGTGAATATTTCCGGGACCGGGCGGCATTTGGATGGAATTTTCTGTTCCCGTTCCTGATCATTGCCGGGTTCGGGCTCATTTTCGGCGGCAAGGAAATCTCCGAGTACAAGGTCGGGGTCTTCCCGCTGACGCAGGTTTCGCCCGCAGCGGAAAATATGCGGGTTGCAGCCGCCTTCCGGGAAACCCGCTACCTCCAGTTCGTCCCGATCGGCTCCCTGGAAGAGGGGCTGGCCAAACTGAACCGCCACAAGATCGACTTTCTCGTCAAAAACGACGCCGCCAGCCGTGAATACTGGGTCAATGACACCTCGCCCAAAGGGTATATCCTCGAAAGGGTTTTCAACGACAGCCTGCGGACGTCGTCCGGCCTTCCGGCGGCCGGGCGTAAAAACGCCATTCAGGGGGTCCGGATCCGCTACATCGACTGGCTGTTTCCGGGTATACTGGGGATGAACATGATGTTCAGCGCCCTCTGGGGGGTCGGCTACGTGGTGGTGCGCTATCGCAAAAACGGGGTCCTCAGGCGCCTCAAGGCCACGCCCCTGACAGCCCTGGAATATCTGGGCGCGCAGCTGCTGTCTCGGGTCTTCCTGCTGATGTTTTCGCTGGT
Source organism: Desulfobacteraceae bacterium (assembly GCA_011390985.1). Lineage (GTDB taxonomy): Bacteria > Desulfobacterota > Desulfobacteria > Desulfobacterales > JAABRJ01 > JAABRJ01. The sequence goes on along the minus strand of JAABRJ010000520.1, from coordinate 11,885 downwards.
GATCGTCTGGGTGGGGTGCGACCTGATCTTCCATTTCCAGGTGGCCGGGCGCTATATAGATCTGCTGGCGACCTTTCTGGTGGGGGGGCTCAGCCTGACGGCGGTGGGGGTTCTGATGGCTTCGCGCGGCGTCAGCGAAGAGTTTACCAGCGGGGTGCTCAACTTCATCACCTGGCCGATGATGTTCCTCTCGGAGGTCTGGTTTTCGCTGGAGGGCGCTCCCCGCTGGGTCCAGGGCCTGGCCCAGTTTTTCCCGCTGACCCACCTGATCTCGGCTGTGCGTAAAATTATGAACGACGGGGCGAGCCTGATGGCGGTGCGGCTGGAATTGGCCGTCATGCTGGCGATCACCGCGGTTTGTCTAGTGCTCGGCGCCCGCCTTTTTTCGTGGAACCGCTGATTTTTTTGAGATCTTTTTTGAAGTTGCATTTTTTAGCTTACTGTAATAAAATTCCATTTTAAGTCGATTACGGCAACAATGCGGTCCCCGTTTGGCTGCCATCGGAAAATTTTTAAGATAAAAAAAAAGGGGGTCGGCCGCCAGGGGCTACCCCCTCAATTTTTTTGGTACGCCTGGCAGGATTCGAACCTGCGACCTACGGATTAGAAGTCCGTTGCTCTATCCAACTGAGCTACAGGCGCAGAAATAAACGAGACGCTGCTTACCATATGCTGGGTTGCTTGTCCACAGCCAAAATGTCTCATCCGGGCCTGACGCCCAATGGTGGCAGTCAAGATAAGGATGTCGTCGAATGAGTGTCGCAACCAGAACCAAACCGTCGCCTAGCCGACGTAAACCGGATGCTCCGGTCAAAAAGGGTGCCGCCAAAAAGCCGGCCGCCGCTGCGCCCAAGGCCAAGACCGCGGGCACCGGCGGTGCGGACAAGGCCCTTGTCAAATTTGACCCCTTGCAGCTGTACCTGACCGAAATCAGCACCTACAAACTGCTCACCCGCGATGAGGAAAGAGAACTGGCGATCCGGGTGCGCGAGGACGAAGACAAGGAAGCGGCCTACAGGCTGGTGACCGCCAACCTGCGGTTGGTGGTCAAGATCGCCCTCGAGTTTCAGCGGGTATGGATGCAGAACCTGCTCGACCTCATCCAGGAGGGCAACATCGGCCTGATGCAGGCCGTCAAGAAGTTCGATCCCTACAAGAACGTCAAGTTTTCCTACTATGCCTCCTTTTGGATCAAGGCCTATATCCTCAAGTTCATCATGGACAATTGGCGTCTGGTGAAGATCGGCACCACTCAGGGGCAGCGCAAGCTGTTTTTCAAGCTCAAAAAGGAAAAACAAAAGCTCATCGACCAGGGCTTCGACCCCAAGCCCAAGCTGCTCTCAGAGCGGCTCGGGGTGTCCGAGCGCGAAATCGTGGAGATGGACCAGCGCCTGGATGCCTGGGATGTTTCCCTCGATGCGCCCCTGAAGGACGATTCGGACACCGAGCGGATCGAGTTTCTCAGCACCGCATCCGACTCGGCCGAGGACCAGATGGCCAAAAAGGAGATGGAGGGGCTGCTGCACGCCAAGGTCGCCGAGTTTCGCAAAAAAATGACCGCGCGCGAGTTGGAGATCTTCGACCTGCGGATTTTTTCCGACAGCCCCGTCACCCTTCAGGAAATCGGCGACCGCTATGGTATTTCGCGTGAACGCGTGCGCCAGGTCGAAAAAAACATCATCAAAAAAATGAAAGAATTCTTCAAACGCGAAATCCCTGACTTCGAGGCCTACACCGACGAGGTGCAATCCGACTGAGCGACAGGTTCCTGGTCTTGGACCAACCCATTAGGATTATGGCAGTGATGAAAGCCCGTGTGTTTGTTTTGACCACCCTTGGCGTGGTCATTCTGCTTTTGAGCGCTTGCGCGGCTGTCTCTCCGGCCCCCCCCCAGCCGCAGGCTGACGACCCCGAGACCGAGCGCCCAACAAACCAGTATTTTCTCTACCTGGAAGCGCTCGCCCAGGTCAAGCAGGGCCGCCCGGACCAGGCCATCGCGCTGCTCAACCGCGCCCTGGAAATGGACCCCGCCAGCCTCTTGTTGAAGCGCGAGTTGGCCGGCCTGTATCTGCGCAAAAAGGATTACCCCAACGCCTTGGGGGTGGTGGAGGCGATCCTCGCCCAGCAGCCGGAGGAAGTCGAATTTCTCGTCATTTTGGGAAAAATCCGGGAGCACCTCGAAGATTTCCAGGCAGCCATCGAAGCCTATGAACAGGTTCTGGTCCTCGATCCCGCGCGGCAGGAGATTTATCTCGCACTGGGCAGCCTGTACATGAGTCAGAACGATCTCAAAAACGCCCACCGGGTCTACTCCCGGCTGATCAGCGAGGTCCCCGAATCCTATGCCGGCCATTTCTTCCTGGGCCAAATCTACGCTCGTCAGGGCCTTGTCGATCGGGCCGAAAAATCGTTTCGCAAAACCCTTGAAATGGAACCGGACCTTGAGGAGCCGCGCTTCGAGCTGATCGCGATCTACCGCAGCCAGGGTCGTCAGGACAAGGTGCTGAAGACCTACCGCGATATCCTGGCGCGCAACCCCGGAAATGTCCGCGCGTCGCTGGAATTGGCGGATTTTTATCGGGTCAGCGGCAAAACCGCCGCCGCCGACAGCCTGCTGGCCGAACTGGGCAAACGCAGTCTTACGGATACCGAGGTCATCCGCCAGATCGTGAGCCTCTACCTCGACACCGAAAACTACCAGACCGCCGCAGCCCTGGTGGAGGGGATGCTTCCCGGTGCGCCGCAAAGCGCCGACTTGCGCTATCTTGCCGGCGTGGCCCGCGACGGTATGGGCGAGAAAGACGCCGCCCAGGCGCATTTCCTGAAGGTCCCTCCCGAATCCCGCTTTTACCAAAACGCGGCCGTGCACGTGGCCTTCTACTACCAGGAAGCCGGCCAGGTCGACCGGGCGATCGCCTACCTTCAGGGGGTGATCGGCCACGCCCCGGACAACCCCGATTTTCGGCTCTACCTCGGGTCTTTTTATGAAGAGCAGGCGGAATACGCCAAGGCGGAAGGCGCACTCAAGGAGGGGCTCGCACTCGCTCCCCGCGACGCCCGGCTCCATTTCCGGCTGGGGGTGGTCTACGACAAGTGGGACCGCAAGGAGGATTCGATTGCCAGCATGCGCACCGTTTTGGAGCTGGAACCGGAGAATGCGGGCGCGCTCAACTATTTGGGTTACACCTTCGCCGACCTCGGCCGCAACCTGGACGAGGCCGAGCAGCTCGTCCAGGCGGCCATGAAGCACAAGCCCAACGACGGCTACATCACCGACAGTCTGGGATGGGTGTACTACAAGCAAGGGCTTTACGACAAGGCGGTGCACTTTCTGCTGGAAGCCGTGCGCTTGGTGCCCGATGACCCCGTCATTCTGGAACACCTCGGGGATGCCTACCTCAAACTGAACGATCACCAGAATGCCTTGAAATACTACCGGCGCGGATTGGAGAAAAAAGGTTCGGACCCGTCCGGTCTGGAGCAAAAGATACGCAGTCTCAGCGGGGGTGCCGCGCCCTGAGCTGTCTGGATCCGCCCCCGAAAGCGTCCCGCATGTCTGGAGCATTTGGTCGGCCGGCTTCACCGGTCCTCAGGGGCCTGTGGGCGGCCGTTTGCCTGGCGGCCTGGCTGACGGCCTGCAGCGGCCTGACGGAGCGCCGCCCGTCCGCGCCCCTGGCGCTCGAGGAGCTTGCCGCCGCCGCGGCCGCACGCGAAGTCCTGGCCAAATTCGATGCCCGCAACCCGGGCCTTTTTGCGGTCAAGGGCCTGGGAAGCTTCTCAGTCTGGCAGGCAAACACCGCCCAACGCGCGCGGATCGCCTGGGTCGGCAAACCTCCGGACAAGCTCAGACTGCTGCTGCGGGACATCTCTGGTGTTCCCATCGCCACCCTGGCCAACGACGGCACCTGGTTTTACCTCGACGCCCACAGCGAGCGGCGGTTTTACCGCAAAGCGGCAAGCGACGCCACCCTTCAGCGGCTGCTGGCGGTGGCCATCAGCGCCGAGGAGATCGTCTGCCTGCTGACCGGCCGCATCCCCTTGCGGCCGTTCCAGACCGCCCTGCTGCAACCGGACCCTGCCGGCGCGGGCGAGGTGGTGCGGCTGTGGGATTCCAGGGGGCGGCTGGTTGAAAAAATATATCTCGATCCCGAGGGGCAAGGGGGGGTGCGGCGGATCGAGATGTTTGACAACGGGCAGACGCTCCTGTATGGGGTGGATTTTTCGGGCAGCCTGAACGTGTCCGGTTACCTTTTTCCAGCCGAGCTGTCGGTTTTCAGCGCCGCCCAGACGGTTTTCCGGCTGCAGATCGAACGCTGCTGGGTCAACCCCGAGCTGACGGTCGAAATTTTCCGGCTGAGCCAGGGCGAAGAGCGACCCTGACACCCCGGTCGGCAAACTTTCGGGGTCGCTGAAACCACCAGCATGCCCCCCAAGAGACCGGATGAAAAATCTTTTTCAACCGGTCAATGAGGGTGATTGTGAAAGGAGATCTCCCAATGGCAACTGACGAAAACACCGCTTCCGGCTGTTCGAGCGGAAGCTGCGCTTCAGGCGGTGGTCAGGGCATGGCCGCCAAGATTCAAGAACAGATCATCGAAAGCTCGCTTGCCAAGATCAAACACAAGCTGCTGGTCATGAGCGGCAAAGGCGGGGTCGGCAAAAGCAGCATCGCCGCCAACACGGCCGTGGCGCTGTCGCGCAGGGGCTTTAGGGTCGGTTTGATGGACGTCGACCTGCACGGCCCCAGTATCGCCGGCATCATGGGGCTCAAAGGCCTGCTGGATGTGGGCGAAGACCATTTTGCAATCCCGAAGGCCTTCAACGACAACCTCAAAGTGGTTTCGATGCAGTCGCTGCTGCAAAACGGGGATGATCCCGTCATCTGGCGGGGGCCGGCCAAAACCGGCGTGATCCGGCAGTTTATCGGCGATGTCCGATGGGGGGAGCTGGATTTTCTGGTGATCGACTCTCCTCCCGGAACCGGCGACGAGCCCCTCAGCGTGGCCCAGATGGTTCCCGGCGCCAAGGCGCTGATCGTCACGACCCCCCAGGACGTGGCGCTTGCGGATGTCCGCAAATCCATCAACTTTTGCAAAGCGGTCAACCTCGAAGTGTTGGGCCTGGTCGAAAACATGGGGCCTTTTGCGTGCCCGTGCTGCGGCAAAACCATTGAAGTCTTCAAAAGCGGCGGCGGCCGGCGCACTGCCGCGGAAATGGGCGTCTTGTTTCTGGGCACGCTGCCGTTTGAGCCCCAGGTGGTCAAGTCCAGCGATGAGGGCAAACCGCTGCTGAATGAAGCCGCGGAAACCCCCTTTGCCCGGGAACTGAATGCGGTCGTGGAAAAAATCGTGCAACGATTCCAATAGAACACACGGTTTCGGACGGGTGCGGCGCGCACCGCCCGCAATCGACTGCCGCGCGGGCGTCTCTGCCCGCCGCTGGTGAGCCCATGGGTGCAGCCAACAGCAGCGGCCGCAAGGTGATTGCCCTGGAGGGGCGCCTCAAGGGGTGCCGCAACGTGCTGACCCTCGGGGTGCAGCCTGATTTTTCGGGCTACCCCCCGGAAGCCGCGGAAATGATTCGCCGGGCGGACAAGATCTATTATCCCTCGACCTTTTACGCGGATCTTTTCAATGCGGTCGGCAAGGCCACCTTTCCCAGTTACCACACCTACAAGTTCGTTCAGGACAAGATCCGCCAGACCGCCCTTTTCAACCTCCTCGAACTGCCGCACCCGCGAACCCGGATTTTTTTCGGGCGCCAGGGGCGGGCAAAGATCCCGTCCCTGTTCACCTACCCGTTTATAGCCAAGATTCCCCGCGGGTCCGCGATGGGAAGAGGGGTTTTTCTAGTTCGCAATCCCGATGAGCTGGCGGCCTACTGCCGCGAGACCCGAATCGCCTACATCCAGGAGTACCTGCCGTGCGATCGCGATATTCGGGTGGTGATCATCGGGGATGACATCGTGCACGCCTACTGGCGCATCGCGGCGCCGGGCGAATTTCGCTCCAACGTGGCCATCGGCGCCGCGATCAGTTTGGCGCCGGTGCCGGCCGAGGCCTGCGATCTGGCGCTTGCCACCGCCCGCCGTTGCGGCTGGAACGACGTCGGAATTGACATCTGCGCCTGCCGCGGACGCTTTTTTCTCCTGGAGGCCAACATGAAATACGGCAAAGAGGGGTTCCGGCAGGCGGGCATCGACTACCTGCAGCTGATGGAGAGGCTGATCGACGATGGAAAAATTTGACCCGGCGTTTCCCGCGCGCAGCCTGAAGCGCATGCGGGAGGAGATGGACCGGCGGGAAAGCGAGACCCTGTCATCCCGGGCGACCCTCAGCTGCCGCGGCCTGCGGCGCCAGACCGAAGAACGCCTGAAAGACGACTACCGGCAGAACTTCTCGCTGGACGTGGACCGCATCCTGCATTCGCTGGCCTATACCCGCTACATCGACAAGACCCAGGTGTTCTATTTGATCCGCAACGATCACATCACCCACCGCGTGCTGCACGTGCAGCTGGTCTCCAAGATTTCGCGCACCATCGGCCGTTTTCTGGGCCTCAACCAGGACCTGATCGAGGCCATCGCCCTGGGCCACGATATCGGCCATGCCCCCTTCGGGCATGACGGCGAGCGGGTCCTCTCCGCCATCTGCCGCAGCCACGGCATCGGCGACTTCCACCACAACGTCCAGAGCATCCAGTTCCTGGACCGCCTGGAGCGCAAGGGACGGGGGTGGAACCTGTGCCTGCAGACCCTGGACGGGATCCTCTGCCACGACGGTGAGGTCCACGACCGTCAACTCCAGCCGGACGCCTCCAAGACGTTCGAGCGCCTGGCAGAGGATATCGATCGCAAGACATGGGAGCCGGATACCGAACTGATCCCCATGACCCTGGAGGGGTGCGTGGTCCGCATGGCCGACACCATCAGCTACATCGGCCGGGATATCGAAGATGCCATCCGCCTGAACATGATCCGCCGCAGCGATCTTCCCGCGGAGAGCACGGCACTTCTCGGCAAAACCAACGGCACGATTGTCTACAATCTGGTCACCGACGTGATCCGCAACAGCTGCGATCGCAACCAGATCGTCTTCAGCGCCGCGGTTTCCGAGGCCCTCAAGCGCCTGAAGGACTTCAACCTGCAGCATATCTACCTCAACCCGGACATCAAGCGCCACCTGGAATCGATCCGAGTCCTTTTTGGGCGGGTTTTCGAACGTTATCTGAACGATCTTCAGCACGAAAACCGGCAGTCGGTTATCTTCACCCGCTTTTTGAAAGACATGTCCGCTGAATACCTTTCCCAGCACCGGCCCGAGGAAATTGTCCGCGACTTCATCGCCGGCATGACCGATCAATATTTCCTGCAACAGTGCCCCCCCGAGCTGCGACCTGAAATCCGGGTGCTCTGATGCACCAGGCCAGGACCTACCGCCAGGGGGTGAACCGCAGACTCCCGGCCGCCTTCCGGGTGGTGGTGCAGGAAACCGATCTGTGGATCCAGGCCGACCGTCCGCTGGCGGCCGCGGCGCGCGAATCCGTTCTGCGCCACCGGCATCAGCTGGAAGGCTTTATCCGGCAGTTTCCCGCTTTTGCCGCCAGCATGGCGCCCTGGCCGTTGGACGGACCGGCCCCGCCGATTGTGCGACGGATGTGCGCGGCCGCCTCCCGGGCCCGGGTCGGCCCGATGGCCGCGGTTGCCGGGGCCGTGGCCGCGGCCGTGGGAGCCGACCTCCTGGCGCAAAGCGCCGAGGTGGTAGTCGAAAACGGCGGGGATGTTTTCATCAGAAACCGGGAGGCGCTGACCATCGCGATTTACGCCGGCGACTCTCCCCTCAGCATGCGCATCGGCCTGCAGTTTGAGGCCGCCGCTGATCCTTTCGGGGTCTGCACGTCGTCGGGGACCGTGGGGCATTCCCGCAGCCTGGGAAGAGCGGATGCGGTCTGCGTCGTGGCGCCCTGCTGCGCCCTGGCCGATGCCGCCGCCACTGCCATTGGAAACCACGTCAAGACGGCCAAGGACATTCAGGCGGCCATCGAATTCGGAGGGGCGATCACGGGGCTTGACGGCATCGTGATCATCGCCGGCGATCGCATGGGGGTCTGGGGAAATCTGCAGGTGGTGCCCCTTCACGGAAAAAAGGGTTGAGTTTTGAGGGCAAAAAAAGTAGATAGGAACAATTCGAAATTCTTTGAGATTCTTGAATTGAGCGTCGTTGCGAAACCCTTTTGCGGTTGGAGTTTCCCATGAAAACCATGTGGGCTCCCTGGCGGATCGAGTATATCCTGGGAGAAAAAGAGGAAGGCTGCGTCTTTTGCAATGCCATGGGTCCCGATGATGCGTTGACCCTCTTCAAGGGGCCGCAAACCATGGTCGTGATGAACAAGTTTCCTTACATCAACGGGCACCTGCTGGTGGCCCCGACCCGGCACGTCGCGGCGCTGGACCAACTCTGCGGCAGCGAGATGGCCGTCCTGCTCAAAACCGTGGAACAGGCCATCGCTGTTCTGAAACGGGCTATGCACCCCGACGGTTTCAACGTCGGGCTCAACCTCGGCAAGGTGGCGGGCGCCGGTGTGGCGGCGCACCTCCATTTCCATGTGGTTCCCCGGTGGCACGGAGACGTCAACGCCCTGGCGGTCTTTGCCGATGTCAGGGTGATCCCGGAACACCTTCAAGCCACCTGTGAAAACCTAAAGCCCCACTTTGTGGATATTGACTTAACCATATGATATCAGGAGATTTTGAATGAAAAATTTTAAGGTAATCCTGTGGGTCCTGATTTTCGCGTTGATCGGGTTGCTGATATACCAGAACTTACACTTTTTCCTTGAAAAACCGGACCTCAGCCTGAACCTCTTTTTCCTCCAGTATCAAACCGCCAAACTTAACAATGCGATCATTTTCACGGGCTGCTTTCTATTGGGCATCCTGGTTTCCTATTTCTTCAGCCTCTCGGGACGCTTCAGGGCCAACAAGGCTATTAAGAACCTCAGCACGACGGTCGATTTGCAAGTGCAGAAAATATCCGAACTCACCCGGCAGAACGAAGCCCTCAAAGCCGGCGGCAGCGCGGCGCACGCCGGGAATCCGGCGGGGCACACCGAAGTCCTCGACGCGTCACACCGGGGCTGAAACCGCGCGGCCGCAGTGCGCGCAAGGCTTCCGGGCGCAGGCCTGTATTTCCCCGCCTGTGCCAACCGCTGATCGGGCCTGATCCGAAAACCAACCCCCAGGTGCCGGTTTTTTTCGGATGATGCCCGTTGTTTTTTAACAGCCCGCCGCGTTGCCGGGCCTATACCGGTCGCAATTGAGCCTGACGGTATGAATGCACCCAAAGCCACCCCCATGATCCAGCAGTACCTCTCCATCAAGGAGCAGTACCCGGATGCCATCCTGTTCTACCGCATGGGGGATTTCTACGAAATGTTTTTCGAGGACGCCAAGGTGGCCGCCAGCGCCCTTGAGATCACGCTGACCTCTCGCAACAAGAACGAAAACATCCCGGTCCCCATGTGCGGCGTTCCCTACCGGGCCGCCCAGGGATACATCGTGCGCCTGATCGAGCAGGGGTTTAAGGTGGCCATCTGTGACCAGATCGAGGATCCGGCCGCGGCCAAGGGCCTGGTCAAGCGGGACGTGGTGCGGGTGATCACCCCCGGCATGATCGTCGACAACAGTTTTCTCGACGCTAAATCCAACAATTTCATCCTGGCTGTCGCCCGCCTGCAGGCGGCCTTCGGCGTGGCCTACCTCGATATTTCCACCGGGACTTTCCGGCTGTTTGAGTCGAATGCAGCCGATACGATCCGCGAGGAAATCCTGCGGGTCGCCCCGAGTGAAATACTGCTCGCCGAGGAGGGCCGCGGCGACCCTGAGTTTTCGGCGCTCACCGCGGCCCTGCCGGAGGTTGCGGTCTCCTATGTGGACGGCAACGCCTTTGACTACCGCAAAGGCCGCGAAAGGCTCCTGGCGCAGTTCAACACCCTCTCCCTCGAAGGGTTCGGCTGTGAAGACCAAAAGGCCGCTGTCAGCGCTGCCGGTGCGGTGTTGTTTTACGTGCGGGAAACCCAAAAGCAGGATGTCGCGCACCTGGCGCGAATTGAAACCTATTCGCTGGACAACCACCTTATCGTCGATGAGATCAGCTGCCGGAACCTGGAGCTGCTGCGCAACATGCGCAGCGGGGGACGCGGCGGAACGCTGCTCAACGTCATCGACAAGACGGTGACGCCCATGGGGGCCAGGGCGCTCAAAAACTGGCTGCGCTACCCGCTGGCGGATGCCGCCGCCATCACCGCCCGGCTGGACGCAGTGGCGGAGGCCAAGGGCGATCTTTCATTGCGGGGCCATCTGCGGGAGCAGTTCAAATCGGTTTTTGACCTTGAGCGCCTGGGCAGCAAGATCGCCATGGGGCAGGCCAATGCGCGGGATCTGGTGGCCTTGAAAACCTCTCTGGAAACCCTGCCGGCCATCCGCGCCGGCGTCGCCCGCTTCCAAAGCAGGCTTTTCCAGGGGTTCGAGGATACCCGCGGCCTGACAGCGCTTGCGGTGCTGATTGCGCGTGCCATCCGCGAAGACGCCCCGCCAACGATCACCGAGGGCGGCATCATCAAAACGGGGTTCAACAGCGAGCTGGATGAGCTGATTCAGATCAGCCGAGACGGCAAAAGCTGGCTGGCCCGACTGGAAAGCGAGGAGCGTGAGGCGACCGGCATCGCCTCCCTCAAAGTTCGTTACAACAGGGTTTTCGGGTATTACATCGAGATTTCCAAAACCCACGCCGCCAAGGTGCCCGCCCATTATGTCCGCAAGCAGACCCTGGTCAACGCCGAGCGCTACATCACCGAGGCCCTGAAGGACTTCGAGGCCCGGGTGCTGGGCGCCGAAGACCAGCGGGCGACGCTGGAATACCGGCTATTCAACGATCTGCGGGCCGAGGTGATGGGGCATCGCGACGCCCTGCTCGCGGCCGCCGAGCATCTTGCGCGGCTGGACTGCCTCCTGGCGCTGGCCGAAGTGGCCGACCACAGCGGCTACGTGCGGCCCGAAATCAACTCTGAGGGGATCATCGAAATCACGGACGGCCGGCACCCGGTCGTCGAAAAAATGATCGCTGCCGAACGCTTTGTGCCCAACTCCATCCGGCTGGACGACCAGCAACACCAGGTTCTGGTGATCACCGGCCCCAACATGGCCGGCAAGTCGACGATCCTGCGCCAGGTGGCGCTGACCGTCGTCCTCGGCCAGATGGGCGCTTTTGTCCCCGCGCGACGGGCGTCACTGACGGTGACAGACCGGATCTTCACCCGGGTGGGCGCCCTGGACAACCTGTCCCAGGGGCAGAGCACCTTCATGGTGGAAATGCAGGAAACCGCCAATATTCTCAACAACGCCACCCCCCGCAGCCTGGTCATCATGGATGAAATCGGGCGCGGCACCAGCACCTTCGACGGCCTCAGCATTGCGTGGGCGGTTGCCGAGCACCTCCACGATGCCCACGGCCGCGGCGTCAAGACCCTTTTTGCAACCCATTATCATGAACTGACCGATCTGGCCCAAAGCAAAACCCGGGTGAAAAATTTCAATATCGCCGTCAAAGAGTGGAACGACGAAATTATCTTCCTGCGCAAGCTGGTGGAAGGCGGCACCAACCGCAGCTACGGCATCCAGGTCGCCCGCTTGGCCGGAATTCCCGAGCCGGTGATCCGGCGGGCCAAAAAAATACTCTTTAAGATTGAAAACAACGAAGACAGCCTCTATGGTCGGGCCATGGCTGACCACACGGGCGCCGCAAAGCCGGCGGGTCCGGTGCAGTTGAGCCTTTTTCAGAAGCCTGAGCAGATCATCGTTGACCGGCTGCAGGCCCTGGACATCGCGA
>JAABRJ010000519.1 GCA_011390985.1 Desulfobacteraceae bacterium | reverse complement strand
TCACCAGCGCCCGCGGCATCGTGCCGGTGGCGGTTGCCGATTACCTGCTGAACACGAAACGCCGGGAGCTCCTTGACCTCGAAAGCCGGCGCGAGATCACGATCACGATCGAAGCGGACCACACTCTGGCGCCCGGCGAGAGCAAGGTTCTGCTGGAGTGACCCCAACCCAACCGGAGGGGAAAGAAGCGATGCCATCCAAAAAGTCCAACCGATTCAACAGCCGCATGGGCCTTCTCCTGCTTCTGGCGCTGGTAATCGTTGCCGGAGGCCTGGGGTTGAAAAACTGGCTGAAAGGCCAGGCCGTCAAGCCCCCCCAGGAAGCTGCGGACAGCAGCGGCCCGGTGCCCATCGAGACCCCCAAAGTCCTCGACTACGGCCAACTTGAAGAAAACGAAACGTTGAAGCAGTTGATGGACCAGCGCAAGGCGGAGTTCGGTCTCGACAAAGGGATCGACATGATCGTGCAGTCCGACGAGTCCGTCAAAATCGGCAACACGACCGTGTCCATGCAGGAAATTCGGGACAAAATCCGGCTTCAAAGCGGCGCCATCGTCGAAAAAGAGATCACAGCCCAGGGCGGCGACCCGAAGACCCAAGTCGAGTCTTTCGGGGTGCATGTGGTCCAGCCCCAGGACAACATCTGGAACATTCATTTCCAGTTCCTGAAGGACTATTTCGCGCACCGCGGCATCACCCTCGCACCCCGGGCCGATGAGCCGACTCATCCGGGACGCAGCAGCGGCGTCGGCAAAATTCTGAAATTCTCAGAGGGCATCGTCTACATTTACAATGTCACCGAGCGCAAACTGGACATGGATCTCAATCTGATCGAGCCCTTCAGCAAGATCGTGGTCTACAGCATGACGGATGTCTTCGCCCTCCTGGATCAAATCGATTACTCGAACGTCAACCGGATTCAATTCGACGGGGAAACCATCTGGCTGCCCACCGCTGATTCCTGACGGCCAAAGATCGACCGGGCGGCCGCCCGCCGCAAAAGCGGTTGTGACGTCCTGCACTTGACAGCATCGACCAACATACGGTAAAGGCGCCTGTGATTGCCCTTTGCCAAAAATCGACACATACCATATTTTTACTTCACACAAGGAGGGTTCCGTCTTGACGAGTATTGCATATGCCATGGGCCAGGGAGGTGCAGCGGCCGGCCAGGGTGCCGGCGGTTTTACGGCGTTTATTCCGCTGATCTTGATGTTTGTGATCTTTTATTTTCTCTTGATCCGCCCCCAGCAGAAAAAGCAGAAGCAACACCGCCTGATGATCGAAAACCTCAAAAAGGGCGACCGCATCATCACCGGCGGCGGCATCCACGGCCGTATCACCAATGTCGATGAAAACGTCCTGACCGTTGAAATCGCCGATCAGGTCAAAATCAAACTCAACCGGGGCAACGTCACCGCGCTCCTTCAGACGGCCAATCCGCCGGCGGCTGAAAAACCGGGCAAAACCGAGACTGGCAAATAGCCCCCCCACCTGCTTCCCACCCGAAAACCCCAGAAATGAAGCGACGGGCGGCGGCCCGTTTGCATTTCTGGGGTTTTGCTGTGGGTGCCGCCATCAGTGGTAAAGAATCGCTCTCCAGGTTCCGATGGACACCAAAAAACACCCGGGTTGGCGTCCATCCAGAAACGCGGGATTGCGGTTCGCGGTCGAGACATGCGAAAATTTTTAGCGCAAGCACCACGCTCATATTCCGAGGATCTAAAACTTTGAGCACAACGCCGATAGCGGGCAAAACCGCCTTTTCTGGATGGACACGCGCCAAGACGCACCGCACGAAAGGAAGAGCGCTTTGAAAATGTTTTCATGGAAACCGGCACTGGTTGTGGCCGTGATCATCGCTGCCGTGATCTTCGTTCTGCCCACCGTCCACATGCGCCTCACCGCCAACTCCCAGCCGACGCTGTGGCCCAAAAAGAAAATCAACCTCGGTCTGGACCTCCAGGGCGGCATGCACCTGGTTCTCGAAGTGGAAACCGAAAAGGCCGTTGAGAGCACCATCGAACGCCTTGTACAGGAGCTGCGCAGCCAATTGCGCACCGACCGAATCGCTTATGCAGACCTGAAACAGGTGGACGGCAGCCGGATTGCGGCTCAGCTTCAGGGCCAGGAAAACATCGACAAATTTGAAGCTCTGCTCGACAAGGAGTTCCAGGACCTGCGGATCGCCTCCCGCAAGGTTGCCGACGATACCCTCGACATCGTTCTGGATCTTCCAGACGAGGAAGCCGCCCGCATCCGGAAGATGGCCACCGAGCAGGCCCTTGAAACCATCCGCAACCGGATCGACCAGTTTGGCGTCAGCGAACCGGACATCCGCATTCAGGGAGAAAAACGCATTCTGATCCAGCTTCCGGGGGTCAAGGACACCCAGCGCGCCAAAGACCTGATCGGCCGCACCGCGCTGCTGGAATTCAAGCTGGTGGACGACGCCCACAGCGTCGAGGAGGCCGTCCAGGGACGCGTTTTCCCCGGCAGCCAACTGCTTTACGAAATCAGCGAGAACCGGGAAACCCGCCGCACCACCAAGGTTCCCTTTCTGGTCCAGAAGCGCGCGGCCCTCACCGGCGCCTACCTGACGGATGCCGCAGTCCAGATCGACTCCCAGTACAACGAGCCTTACGTCTCCATTACGTTTGACAAAAAAGGGGCGCGCCTGTTCGAACGCGTGACCGCAGAAAACGTCAACAAGCGGCTTGCCATCGTGCTGGACAACAACGTCTACTCGGCGCCGGTCATCCAGGAGAAGATCGCCGGCGGCCAGGCCCGGATTACCGGTTCCTTCACGGCCGAAGAGGCCCGGGATCTGGCCATCGTGCTGCGCGCCGGCGCGCTTCCGGCGCCCGTAACGGTCATCGAGGAGCGCACGGTGGGCCCCTCGCTGGGGACGGATTCGATCCAGAAGGGTCTGGTTTCGATGATCGTGGGTCTGATCGTGGTGGGCATTTTCATGGCGGTCTATTACAGACTATCGGGGATAGTGGCCAATTTCGCGCTGCTGCTCAATATCCTTCTGATTGCGGGGGGGCTGGCCGCCTTCCAGGCGACCCTGACCCTGCCGGGCATTGCCGGCATCATTCTCACCATCGGCATGGCGGTTGATGCCAACGTTTTAATATTTGAACGCATTCGCGAGGAAATAACCATCGGCAAAACGCACCGTGCGGCAGTCGATGCCGGATTCGAACGGGCAACGCTCACCATCCTGGACGCCAACGTCACCACCCTGATTGCCGCCCTGGTCCTCTTCCAGTTTGGAACGGGCCCGGTCAAGGGGTTTGCCGTAACCCTGAGCCTGGGTGTCATTGCCAGCCTGTTCACGGCGCTGATCCTGACCCGGCTGATTTTCGATTATTTTCTGCTGACCCGCAAGGTCAAAACGCTGAGCATCTGATCGAGCTGCCGGTCGGCATCGGCGCTCGAGCGGACCGGAAGCGACACCCAATCCATTTTCCGGAAGGAAGACTTCATGCAGTTTATCAAACCCGGGGTCAATATCGATTTTATCGGGAAACGTAAAATTGCGTATGCGTTCTCCATCATCATGATCGTCGTCAGCATCGCCTCGCTGATCATCCACAAGGGGCCGCGCTACGGCATCGACTTTGCCGGCGGCACGCTCATCCAGGTCAAGTTTCCCGCGCCGGTCGCCACTGCGGAGATCAAAACCGGGCTCTCGACCATGGGGATAGCGGCTTCGACGGTTCAAACCTTCGGGGACCGGGACGAAAACGAATTCCTGATTCGAACCGACCAGTCGGTGATGACCAGTGAGGGCTTCGAGCGCGGTGTCGCCGAGGCGCTCAAAACGGCGACGGGATCCAGCGGGGAAATCCGTCGAATTGAAATGGTCGGGCCCCAGGTTGGACAGGACTTGCGCGAAAAGGCGCTCTTTGCCATGTTTTACGCCCTGTTGTTCATCGCCATTTACATCTCGGGACGCTTTGAAATGAAGTGGCTGCTGAGCGCTGTGGTGGCGGCGGCATTGATCACCGCCGTTTACCTGCTGGGCCTCTTTCAGGTCAGCATTCCGATCCTGATCGGCGCGGCCCTGATCGTGACCCTGATCCTCTTCTGGATTCTGCAGCTCAAGTACGCCATGGGCGCCATCGTCGCGCTGATCCACGACGTCACGATCACCGTCGGTATTTTCTCGCTCTTCAACAAGGAGTTCAACCTGTCCATCATTGCCGCCCTGCTGACCATCATCGGGTACTCGCTCAACGATACGATCATCGTCTTTGACCGCATCCGTGAAAACCTGAGAAAGTTCCACAAAAGCGCCCTGCACGCCATCATCAACCGCAGCGTCAACGAAACCCTCAGCCGCACGATCCTGACCTCGCTCACCACCCTGATGGTCGTAGCGGCCCTCTTTGCGCTGGGCGGCGGGATCATTCACGATTTTGCGTTCGCTCTGCTGGTCGGCATCTGCGTGGGTACTTACTCTTCGATCTACGTAGCCAGCCCGATTCTGGTGGCCTGGCAGGGCCGCAAACGCCGCTAAACGCCGCCGTTTCCTGCGCGCTGCCGGGCGTCTTGCACGGGACCGATGCGGTCCCAGGGATATGACATGCTGCGATCGTATTTTCTCCGGGGCTGCTGGGCGATTGCGCTGCTCACCAGCGCCTGCGCGCCGGGAACGCCCCCGCCCGCGGCCAACCGGGCGCATCTTGAATCCGAACTGGCGGCGGCCGAGCGGCGCCTTGCGGAACTGTCCCGCCAGGTGGCCAGCCTCCAGGCTGCGCTGGACGGCCATCGCAAAACGCTGCAGGAAATCGACGCAGCGTCACCCGCTGAGCCCTCCCGATCCCGGCCCCCGGAAGCCGCCGACCCCCCCTTGCCCGGGCCTGGGGCTGCTGAAACCCCGGCGCAAACAGCGTCTGACCCGGCCCCGGGAACACCACCACCGGCGACTATCCCCGGCAAACCGGCCGAAGGCACCCCGGCCACCCCGGAGGCCCTCTACCGACAAGCCCTGGAGGCTTACCGCGCCGGTGCACTGGAGAGCGCCAACACACTTTTTGAAGATTTTTACAAGCAGCATCCCCAGCATCCGCTGGCCGACAATGCGCTCTACTGGGCGGGGGAATGCCAGTACGCGCGCAAGCGCTACCTGAAGGCCATCGATACGTTTAAAAGCGTCCTGGAGCAGTACCCGAACGGGGGCAAAGTGCCGGACGCCCTGCTGAAAACCGGGTTCAGCTACCTCGCGTTGGGGGACAAAACCACTGGCCGGCACTACCTTCAACAAGTGATACGGCAATACCCCTTCAGCCCGGCAGGCGCCAAAGCGGAAGAGCGTCTGAGCGTGATCCGGTGACGGCCGCGACACCCGGGGCGACACGATGCGACATGCAAAACCTCCTGCCATGGTTTACACTCAAAAGCGTCAAAGGGATTGGCAACCTCCTCTTTAAACGGCTGATAGACCGTTTCGAAACCCCTGCAAACGTCCTGGCCGCCTCCCACGACCAGCTGACCGCAGTGGCGGGCATTACCCCCCGCCTGGCCGCCGCGATCCAACGGGCGCTTCCGCCGGATGCCGCCCGCCGGGAGATCGATGACGCCCTTCGCCGCGGCATCGGCATCGTTCCCCTGACGGCGCCCGATTACCCGCCGCTGCTGCGGGAAATTCCGGATCCGCCCCCTTTTTTGTACGTGGCGGGCAGCATCGACGCCTCCGACCGCCACATCGCGCTGGTCGGTTCCCGCAACGCCACCGGATATGGTCTGGCCACCACGCGCAAACTCGCCCGGGACCTGGCCGCCGCAACCGTCACAGTGGTCAGCGGCATGGCCCGCGGCATCGATACCGCCGCCCACTGGGGCGCACTGGAGGGCGGCGGCCGAACGGTGGCGGTCCTGGGATGCGGCCTGGGCACCCTTTACCCGCCGGAAAACCGCACCCTCTGGGAAGCGATCGCCGCCCAGGGCGCGGTTGTATCGGAACTTGCGATCAGCGCCGAGCCGGAGGCGCACCACTTCCCGGCCCGCAACCGCATCATCAGCGGGTTCTGTCTGGGCACCGTGGTGGTTGAGGCCGCCCGCAAGAGCGGGTCCCTGATCACCGCCCGCCTGGCCAACGAGCAGGGCCGCGAGGTGTTTGCCGTTCCCGGCAGCGTGCAATCGTTCAAAAGCGCCGGGACCCATCGCCTGATTCAGCAGGGGGCCAAGCTGGTGGCGTCGGTGTCGGATATTCTGGAGGAATTACCTTATGTTTTTCAGGGCGCGACAGCTTGCGAGCCCGCAGCGCAAGGGGCGAGCACCCAAAGGCCCACGGCCGGGCTTTCGGCCGAAGAAGCCAGGGTCTTGCAGGCGCTGGGCCCCTACCCCACCCACATCGACGATCTGGTCCGCTCGCTCGCCCTGGCCGCCGGCCAGCTTGCCGGCATGCTGCTCCAGTTGGAGCTGAAGGGCCACGTGCGCCAGACACCCGGCAACCGTTTCGAGCGGATCGAAAAACCATGACAGCGGGACTGTGCCAGGCACAAAGTATGAACGGATTCAAGCCGTTACCAAAAGTGAGGAATTCTAGCGTGACAAAACCCTTGGTTGTCGTCGAATCACCGACCAAAGTTCGAACCATCAAAAAATACCTGGGCGAGGATTTCAACGTGGCCGCCACCGTCGGCCACATCAAAGACCTTCCCAGCAAGGAAATGGGCATCGACATCGAAAACGGCTTCACCCCGCAGTACGACACCATACCCGGCAAACAGAAAGTGATCAGTGCCTTGAAAAAAGCCGCCGGTGACGCCACGGAGATTTTTCTGGCCCCCGACCCGGACCGCGAAGGCGAGGCGATTGCCTGGCATACGGCCGAGGTCCTCAAGAAAAAGGGGCGCCGGTTCCACCGCGTGCTGTTCCACGAACTGACCCGCACGGCCATCCAGGCCGCCATGGCGGCACCCGAACCCCTGCACCGCAGCAAGTATGAAGCCCAGCAGGCGCGACGAATTCTGGACCGTCTGGTGGGCTACCAGATCTCGCCCCTGCTGTGGCGCAAAGTCAAAAGCGGCCTCAGCGCCGGCCGGGTCCAGTCGGTGGCCGTGCGGATTATCTGCGAGCGCGAAAAAGCGATCCAGGCCTTTCTCCCGGAAGAATACTGGTCGATCACGGCCCACGTGGAAGGCGAGAGCCCCCCGCCCTTCAGCGCCAAACTGGCCAAGAAGAACGGGAAAAAGCTGGTCATTCCGGATCAGGCGGCAGCCACCGAGATCCTCGCGGAACTGGCCGGCGCACCTCTGACGGTCTCCAAGGTCCACAAACGCACCACCCAGCGCAACCCCCTGCCGCCGTTTACCACCAGCAAACTGCAGCAGGAGGTCATCCGCCGACTGCGCTTTTCGGCAAAAAAGACCATGGTGGTGGCCCAGCAACTCTACGAGGGGATCGATCTGGGACCGGGTGAACCGGTCGGCTTGATCACCTACATGCGCACGGACTCCACCCGCATCGCCCAGGAGGCGGCCGAAGCGGCCCTCCAGCTGGTGGCCGAACGCTTTGGTGAGCCTTTCGCGATCGGCAAACCACGCTTTTTCAAAAACAAGAACAAGGCCCAGGACGCCCACGAGGCCATCCGCCCAACCTCGGTTTTCCGCACGCCGGAACAGGTCGCCGCGCACTTGACCCAAGACCAGCTGGCCCTCTACCGCCTGATCTGGCAGCGCTTCGTCGCCTCCCAGATGCCCGCGGCCCAGATAAACCGCAACACCGTGTCCATCGATGCCGGGCCCTTCACCTTTACCGCCACCGGCTCATCGGTCAAGTTCCCCGGCTTCATGGCGCTCTATATGTCGGTGGACGAAGAACTCGAGAGTGAAAAGCGCAGCGACAATCTCCCCGAACTCAGCGAGGGAATGCCCCTGGGGCTCAAAAATTACGAACCCAAGCAGCATTTCACCCAACCGCCAGCGCGGTTTTCGGAGGCCTCGTTGGTCAAGGAACTCGAAGAAAACGGCATCGGCCGCCCCAGCACCTATGCCGCCATTCTGTCGACCATCCGTGAGAAAGGCTATGTATCGCTTGAAAAGGGGTATTTTCGCCCCAGCGAACTGGGATTCATCGTCAACGATCTGCTCGTGCGCAGCTTTCCGGACGTGATTGACGTGGATTTTACCGCCAAACTGGAAGACAGCCTCGACCGCATCGAGGCGGCGGAGATGAACTCCCTGGAGATCCTCTCGGCGTTCTACGCATCCTTCGAAAAGGAGCTGCACGAAGCCGCCGAACATATGCTCAGCGTCAAGGGGGTAGGCCTGCGGACCGATCTGAAGTGCCCCCGCTGCGGAGCGCCACTGCATATCAAGATGGGCAAAAACGGCCACTTCCTGGCATGCAGCGGCTACCCGGAGTGTAAATTCACCCGGGACTACGTCCGCGATGAAAAGGGCAACGTTCAAATCATCGAGGTTGAAAACGGGGAACAGACGGATAAAACCTGCGACAAGTGCGGCCGCCCGATGGTGGTCAAACAGGGCAAGTTCGGCAAATTCCTGGCCTGCAGCGGCTACCCGGAGTGCAGCCAGACCCAGTCGCTGAACGCCAAAGGTCCCGGAGAACCGATCGGGGTCAAATGCCCGGAAGAGGGCTGCGAGGGTGAAATTCTGGAAAAACGCTCCAAACGGGGAAAAATTTTCTATGGCTGCAGCCGCTACCCAGACTGTAAATTTGCCACCTGGGACAAGCCGGTCGCCACTCCCTGCCCCCAGTGCGGGGCAGCCTTCCTCGTTGAGAAAACCACAAAAAAAAGCGGCACCCTGCGGGTTTGTCTGAGCCCGGGCTGTGGCTACAAAATGCCGCTGGATTAAGCGCAGCGGTCATCACCGGCCCTAAACCAGCGGCGGCGGCCCCTTTTGAAAGCCGCCGCCGCTGGTTTTTTTTGCGCACTCTGCCCGCGGACAGCGCCGCAGCCCTTCACCGGCCGCCAAACCGGCGCTGCACTTACGAGGTCTGAGGGGGAAAAAGCTCGATCTTGGCTGTTTTTTTCAACTCTTCGACATAGCGTGCGACTTCAGTCTGCATTTTTTGCTGCTTTAAAAACTGCGTTATCTGGTCCTTGGCCGTTTCGTAGGGAATGGTCTCGGCCGGTTTTTTTTCAACGCTCTGGATCAGGTGGTAGCCGAAATCG
>JAABRJ010000518.1 GCA_011390985.1 Desulfobacteraceae bacterium | reverse complement strand
GACGCTTGTTCCCGTGGTATAGGCCGCGCTGCTGACGATGCTGCCGGTATTGCCGTTGCCGTCGTCATACTTGCTGTCGATCTCCTGGCAGACCTCCCCCGGCAAGTTGAGAAAGTAAAAATAGTGGTCCGGCGGGGTGGTGTTGCCCGGCGGATTGACGTACGCCAGTTGGACATTGCCGGCAAAGGCGTGCTTGGGAAGATCGCTGGTGCCGTTGTAGGTCCCGGTGATCAGCCCGTCAATGCCGAGATCGTTGAAGACTTCATAAATCTCGGCGCCGGCAATCTGCCCGTTGCCATTGCCTTCGAGATCCGCCCCGCCGGCCGGGATGGCCGCCTGGTTTTCATCCCCCGGATACACCCCGTAGCGGTCGAAAAAGGTCATCACCGCCGCCCGCAGTTCGTCGGCCTGTTTGACCACCCGCTTGGTTTTGGCGTTGTGAACCATGGCCTGGCCTTTGAGTACGCCGCCAATCAGCAGACCGATAATCACCATCACGATGGCAATTTCGACAAGTGTGAAGCCGGCCTGACCGGCAAAGGTGTTTTTTGGGGTGCGCATGAAAATCCTCCATGATGGAATAAAGTCCGTTGCGAGTGCCGCGTTGAAATTAAATCGGCCCCAACATCCGGTAACTTTATATAATTTTAGATCATAAACCCTTCCGGCGGTCTACATCAGCGACTTGATATAGGGGGTGATGAAAATCACCAGCTCCCGGTTTTCGACCGACTCGTCCATGTGCCGAAACAACTGACCGAGGTAGGGCAGATCGCCCAGCAGCGGCAGCCCCTGGTGGCTCAACTGCTTGATTTCGCTGATCAGGCCGGCCAGCACGATGGATTGCCCCTCCCGGACGCGAACCATGGTGGCCAGTTCCTGCAGGTCGATGACGGGGTTGGATACGGTTTGGGTGAATAAAGAATCGGTGGGGATCTCCAGCTCCACCTCGCGCTGAATCCGGGTAATGGTGGGGACCACATGCAGGGTTACGATGCCCTCTTTGGAGATCTGGGGGGTGAGGCCCAGCTGAAGCCCTAAAATCACCCGCTTGATGGAGGAGCCGATGGTGGTGACGCCGGTATCGAAATCCCGATCGACGCCGTCGATATCCGTGAACGGAAATTGAACCCCGACGGTGAGCACCGCCGATTGACGATTCATGACGGACAGGTGCGGGTTGGAAAGAACCGACACGTCGCCCTGGGTTCGCAGAAAATCAAGGACCGCGCTGAACCGCGACTGGTCGGCGAGTGCGATCACCCCGTTGCTGTTGAAACCGAGGTTGAACTGATCAGGCAAGGCCCCCCAGGCAGAGGTAAATTCGACCTGAAGATTGGTCCAGTCGATCCCGTACTTGTGTTCGTCGTTGAGAATGACCTCCATGATCCGCGCTTCGATAAATACTTGACGGTGGAGGGTTTCCGACAGCGAATCGAGAAAACCGACCATGGCGACCACCCGCCGGGGGACATCGGCCATGTATATCAGTCCGGCATTGCGGTTGATCCGCAGAACGCCTTCTTCGGACTTCAGCCCTTCCAGGGATGCGACAATGCTGGTCCACAGATCGGTGTTTTCGTTGCTGCGCTTGGCCTTGACCTGATATTTTCCGGCAACCCCCGAATTTTCGACACTGGATGCCAGCATATCGCCGCCCACCTCGATGTCGGTCTCGCCCACCAGGTCCAGGTAGTCCAGCTGGTAGATCCGCTCCTGGAAACGTTTGACGTGCAGGCAGCCACCCTGAACCTGCCAAGCATAGCCGGCCCCCTGGGCGATGACAATGTCCAATGCCTCCTCCAGCGTGGCATTCTTCAGGTGCACGGTGACCGGGCGGGCCAGATCGACGATGGCATCCACCGACAGGCTCAAGTCGGCATCCCGGATGAGGGCGCCGATCACCTCCGACAGGGGCGCGCGGTCAAACACAAGGGTATACAGGCGCGCCGCCTGCGTGAGCCCGCGGGCCAGGGGTGCCATTTTTTCGCTTAACGGCGGCGGTCCCGGCGCCACCCTGGGCTTTGCCTCCGCCAGGACAGCCCTGGGGGTGATCGATTCGATTTCAGTGAGGGTTACCGGCCGCGGCTGTTGCATGCTGCACCCGCCGAACGCGAAAATCCACCCAAGCATCCCCAGCGCCACCAGATGTCTGATCCTGCCCCCTGCACGCATTGATTTCACCATCGCCTCGAAATCCAATCCATCGCGCTTCAGCCCCAATCCTGCGAAATTAAGAAAATCCGCGGCGACGCTCCTATCGCCCCTGGTCAACGGAAAACGGAACTTCCGGCGCCGGGACGAACCAGCGCCGACCGTCGCGGCCGAAGGCCACTCCGGCCGCGGTAATGCGTTCAATGGTGAACCCTGAGATTTGATCGTTTTCGCCCCGCACCCCCCCGTCGATCATGGCCAGGGTGCGCGACGGCCCTCCCGGCGCGACGATCTGCAGAATTCCGTTCACCGCCGGCAGAGGCACATCGGCCGCCATCGAAGGGCGCGCCGGCTCGGCAACAGGCCCATCCGGCCGGCTTTCGCGGCGGGGTTCGGAAGCGGGCCAGCTGGCCCACATCACGCCGATCGCCTCGGCTTTGCGTGCCAGGCGGTCCTCAAGCGCCTGATAGGCGTGCCATTGGGACAAAGCGGTTTTGACCGCGGACGAATTCGCCGGCAGCGGCGGATTCAAGAGGCGCGTCAGCCAGGCAACATTGAAGCCGATCAGCAACAGCCCCGCCAGAATGAAGGCCCCCAGGGCCAGTCGTCTTGTCCCGCCGAAAATCTGCATCGATAGACCTTCTCGAAGAATGGCTTTCAGCCGCGGCAAGTTCAAATCGCACCGGCTGCGGGCCCGGCTGCCGCCTGGGGCCCCGCGACCACCCGGAAGCGGTAGTGCAGGCTGATGTCGAACTCGGCGATGCCGGCGGCCGAATCGGAAACGATTTTGACCGCCGCCAGCGGCAGATAGGGGCAGCGCTGTTCCAGAAGGGCCAGAAAGGCCGCCCCGTCTGCCAGGGACCCCACGAGCCGCAGGGCAATGGCCACACCCTCCGGCGAGGGCTGCTCGGCCGCGGGTTCGACCTTTAGAAGACTCACCCCACGGCTTTGGGCCAGCCGGCGCAGTGTTTCCTGGGCCGCCAGGAGGCCAAGGTTCGGGGCGGCCACGGTATGATAATAGCGGGCCTGCTTCTCGGCGACCTCGACCATCCGGGCCGCCTGCCGGCGGCAGTAATCGGCATCCATGCGGGTCTGCTCGCGGGCCGCCTGCAGGGGGGCCAGCCGGTTGACGCCCGCCGTGTTCCAGAGGGTCAAAATCCCCGCCACGCTCCAAATGGCGACGACCAGCACCCAGCGTTTTGTGAAGCGGTCGTTCATGGCAGCCCGAACTCCAGCGCAAACGCATATGCGCTTTGCCCGCCGGCAGCGACGATATCGCTTTCATTGCCCACCGGATGGCAGACCACATCTTGAAGGCTCAGCGGCGGGCTGAGGGCAAACCCCTGATTAAGGCGGTCCAGAAGGGCCGCCAAGCGGAGTTCAAACGCTTCGGGGCCGGGGGCCGCCATGACAGCCTCCAGCCGCAGCCCCGGCTGATCCGTGATCGCCAGCGCCAGGGTCTTGATTCGCGTTTCGGGCGGGAGGCTGCGCATCACAGTCGCCACCGTCTCCGCTGCCGAAGGCTTGCTGACTTCAGCGCTGATAAACGCCAGGGCATCATTGAACCCCGCCAGCGTCTCCGTTGCGGCCGCATCGGATACCACGAACGCTGCCGCAGCACTTCCTCCCCCTGCGAATCCGCGCCACAGGAAAAGGCTTTCGGCAGCAATGGCCAGCAGCGTAACCGTCCCAATCAGGACGGCGGCGGTCTGAACCGGTTTCCAGTCCAGTTCACGCTTCAATCGCCGGTGGGCAATGCCCCGGAAGCCGTTTTCAAGGGCAACGGCCTCCCCCATGAAAGTTGCAACGGGCGAATCCGACTCTTGCGCCGCAAAAACCGGTTCCCCTCGCCCAGCGCCCAGCGCCAGGGGCTTGACCTCGCGCCCCAGCAGATCTGTGAGAAGCGCGGGATCCTCAGCACGCGGCGACACCAGATAAATGCCGGCCAGGTCCGCTTTGGCTTTCTGGGCGAAGAGATAAAAGCTTTGATTCAGCTCGTAGACCAAGCCGCCGAAACGTTCATCAGGCGACAGCGAGAGATCCGGCAGCGTGATACTGCGGGAGAACAGAAACCAGCCGCCAAAGAAAAAGTACAAAAAGCAGCACTGGCCGACCATCTGGATCAGGCATCGGCCGCCATCGACGAATTCGTTTAGGCGGCTTTGCAGCTTATGCTCCCACAGCAGGGCGGGGGTGGTGATCAGGCGGGGCACCAGGCCGCAGTCCTCAAGGCGCTCATAAAGCTGGTAGCCCCGCGGTTCCTGCAGGTAGGCGATGGAGAGGCGCTGGTTTTCGGTCTCTCCGCGGTTGAACCGGTAGGCGTAGAAGGCCTCGATCAACGGCAGCTCAGGATGCGCCGCCTGCAGCTGCCGCTTGGCAAAGGACTCCACCACCCCTCCCTTGCGGGATTGAAAGGGAAATTCAACCTGTCCGAACCAGTGATCCGGCACGATCAGCAGGCGAAAGCCCCTTGGGCCGGTTCCTGCGGCCGGCATTGCGGGAGGTGCACCGCCGTCGAGAAAACCCGATAGGCTGGAGCCCTCCGACCTGAGGAATGACAGGTCCGATTGGCCAGTTTCAAAGTGGATCTCGTCATCGTGGACAGCGATGATCTGCACGTCTGTTTGAAGCCCTATCTTGGGTTGACCAAAGGCAGCGGCATCGTGCTAAAGCCGCTTCAGATCGAAAAAAACCGGTGAAAACCCGCATCACCGGTCCCGAACCTATCCACCGCCGCGCGGCGGGTGCCTTTCATACGGCTGGGGGCTGCCTGCGCCAGGCCCGCTGCGCCGGCTCGTAAAGCCGGTTGCAGCTCAGAAGGTGTCCTGTCCTGCGGCTTAGGGTGTCGCCGCTGCAGCCGGGGATCGAGACGAAGGGCACAAATACAAAAGCGCACGCCCCGGTTTTTCATGAGGCGGGTTTATGCCGGCGCTCCGGGGAGGGATGGCCGCCGGATGCGACCCCATGGCCCCCAGATCGACTCGGGAGACGAATCTCTTGATTATTTTTTCCAATTTTATTAAAAATTTATCAATGTCTCACCAAACCTGAAGCAAATGGGACAGCTGTATGCAAAAAGCCCTGACCGCCATTGGCGCCTTTTTGGGCGGCGCCGCGATCTTCTGCCTCCTGCTGGGGGCCATGCGATCGGCTGACAGTGGATCCGGCAACCTCTCCATTTACGCGCTTGCAGGCCTGGTGGGCGGTCTGATCGGACTTGGCGCCGGGCTGGGGAGCGTTCGCGGCGGGCGCGACCGGCGCCGAATTGTGCGTTTAAACCGCATTCAGGCGGCACTCCGCCGGATCACCCATCTGGTTGCAGAGGCAACCCATTCCGGGGAGCTGGTTCAACCGGTTTGCAGCTACCTAAAACAATATTTCGGTTATCGCCACGTGTGGCTGGCCATCCTGGACAAGGCCAACCAGAGTGCGTTGATGGCCCACGAAGGCCTCCAGGTCCCGATAGAACCGTTGCGGTCCGGTTTTCGCGACGGCAATCTCCCCGACTGTGTCCGCCGCGCGCTGTCTCACCCCGGCCCGATCCTGATAACCGCACCCCGCATCGACTGCCGCAATTGCCCGCTCGCCGACGGGTGCACCGAGCGAAGCGTCATGACGACCCGCCTGGCCTACCGGGACAAGACGTTTGGCGTGCTGTCCGTCGGCGCCACCTCGGAGGCGCTGATTGACCCGCGCGAACGCGATCTTTTCCAGGCCGTGGCCCAGGACATCGCCTTCGGGCTCTACCAGTTGGATCTCAAAACCCTCCGGCGCCGCACGGGAGAGGCCCTCAAGCGCAGCGAAGCGCGTTTCCGAAATCTGGTTGAAAACGCCCTGACCGGTATTTTCATTCTGCAGGACAACAAAGTCGTCTACCGCAACCCGGAGCAGAAAAAGGCCTTTGCCTCCCTGCCCAAGCTGTTCAAACTGCAGGAAATGCGGCTGGTGCACCCGGAAGACGTAGATAAGGTTCGCCACTTCCAGCGGCAGATCAAATCCCGCAAAAAATGGGTAATGGACATCGATTTTCGGTTTTACCCCGACAAGCCACCTGCAAAGGGGGGAGAGATCAAGTGGGTCTTCTGTCGGGTCAGCCGAATCGAGTACCTGGGGCGTGAGGCCTTTCTGTTTTACGTGATGGATATCACCCGCGCCAGGGAGTTGGACCACCTCCTGCGCATTCAGGACAAGATGGCCTCGCTGGGTCGTGTGGCCGCCGGCATCGCCCACGAGATCCGCAATCCGCTCTCCGGGATCAACATTTACCTCAACACCCTGGAGAAGATCCATGAACGGCCGGACTGCCGTGAAAAAGTCCGGGAGATCATCGAACGCCTCCAGTCGGCTTCGGGCAAAATCGAAAACGTCATTCGCCGCGTCATCGACTTTTCCAGGCCCACCTCACCCAAACTAGCCCCTACCCAGATCAACGACCCCATCGAGGAGGCTCTCAAACTCTGCGACGCCACCCTGCGCAGAAGCGGCATCCGCATCGACCGCCAGCTGTCCCCGGACCTTCCCGCCTGCCAGGCGGACCCGCAACTGATCGAGCAGGTCATGTTGAACCTGATCACCAATGCGGCCGAGGCCATGCAGCAGCAGGAAAACCCCAAGGCCATCGGCGTATCGTCCTCGGTGGCCGGCCATGTCCTGCGGGTGAGCGTCGCCGATTCCGGCCCCGGGGTCCCCTGCGGCGACGAGGAGCGGATTTTCACCCCCTTCTTCACCACCAAAAAAGTCAGTACGGGCATCGGCCTCAGCCTGAGCCGGCGCATCATCGCGGATCACGGCGGCACCCTCACCGTCGGCCCGAGCCCCCTGGGCGGGGCCCGGTTCACCATCGAACTGCCGCTGAAGGGCGGCCATCGCTGTGAGACATGATCACTTACACCCTGTTTATCGTTGATGACGAATCGGCCGTGCGGGAAAGTGTTGCGATGGCTTTTGAGGGCATCTATCCGGTTGCGGCCTTTGCCGATGCAGAAAGCGCATTGGCAGCGATGCCTGCCCAGCCGCCGGACCTGGTGCTGCTGGATATCGGACTTCCAGGGATGAACGGTATTGAAGCCCTGCGCCAGATCAAGGCGCAGCACCCGGATGTCCTGGTTATCATGGTGACCGCCTTCGATGACCTCCAAACGGTGGTGACGGCCATGAAGCTCGGGGCCCAGGACTATGTCACCAAACCCCTGCACATGGATACCCTGGAAGTGACGGTGGCCAACGCCCTGGAAAAAATCCGGCTGTGCAAGGAGGTCCGCAGCCTTCAGGAAACCTACCTGCGTGAGAACCTTCCGGTTTTTATCAGTGAAAGCGATGCCCTTCAGGACGTTATCGCCTTTGTGGGCCGGGTGGCGAAAAGCCCGGACACACCGGTTCTGATTCTGGGGGAAACCGGAACCGGCAAGGAACTGATCGCCCAGGCGATCCATTACCGCAGCCCCAACTTCAGCCGTTCCCTGGTCACCGTAAATTGCGCCGCAATCCCACGGGAGCTGATCGAAAGCGAGCTGTTCGGCTATGAAAAGGGGGCTTTCAGCGGTGCAAGCCCCACCGGCAAAAAGGGGTTGATCGAAGAGGCCGAAAAGGGCACCCTTTTTCTTGACGAAATCGGCGACCTGAGCCTCGAATCCCAGGCGAAACTGCTGAGGTTTCTGGAAAACGGCCAGTTTTACCGTCTCGGCGGCACCCATCCGGTCCAGGTGCAAACCCGACTGGTCTCAGCCACCAACCAGGATCTGGAAAAAATGATGGCCGAGGGCCGCTTTCGCAAGGACCTTTTCTACCGCTTGGGGGTCGTTCAGGTACGAGTGCCCTCTCTGAACGACCGGCGCGACGGCATCATGCCGCTGGCCAAGCACTTTCTGGACACCTTCAGCCGGAAATTCAAAAGAACGCTGACCGGTTTGACCGCCGAAGCCCAGGAAGCCATTCTAAACCACCACTGGACCGGCAATGTGCGCGAATTGAAAAACCGGATCGAGCGCGCGGCCCTGACGGCCCAGGGGCCCAGAATCACGCCTGCCGATCTGGGCCTTGCGCCGGCAGTTTCCATGGGCTCGCAAGAATCTCCGGGAGGCGGTGCAGCCCAGGGATTTTCGCCCCTGCGAGCGGAGGGCATTGACCTGTCGGCGGTCCTGAGCGCCGCCGAGGGGTTCTACATCCGGGAAGCCCTTCGGATGGCGGAGGGCAATGAAAGCCAGGCAGCCAAATTGCTTCAGATGAACCACCACACCTTTCGCTATCGCCGTAAAAAACTCTGCATCACCTGAGACTGCATTTTCAGCGGCCCTCAAAAAGACGGTCCGGCTTCCTGGAAGGAGCCGGACCGTATGAATCGAACCGTTGCCTGCGATAACCGCAGGCGACGGCTGCGCTTGCGCGGAGGTATTGGCGCTCAAAGCGATGCACTGGGAGCGCCCCTGCGCTGTCATCGTCTATTCTTCTGCGGGGTCAGTTCCCGCTCGCCGCTTTCGCCTGAGCCGCAACCCCTCTGCTGAAATCCAGCGGGACCGTCACCGCACGTTGGGCCAAATCCCGGTCGATCATCATCAAGCCATGCGGATGCCCCTCGATCCGCTTGAGCTGGGCAATGATCTCGTTGTCGTTTTCCTCTTCCTCGACCTGCTCGGTCACAAACCACTGCAGAAAAATCTGGGTGGCATGATCCTTCTCGGATATGGCGGTATCCATCAGGTTGTTGATGGAGCGGGTCACGAACTGTTCGTGTTTAAGAGTTTTCTCGAACATGTCGAGGGGGGACGCAAAATCGCGGGGCGGTTCTTCGATGGCTTTCAGGTGGACCTCACCCCCCTGGCGCAGGATGTACTCGTATATCTTCATCGCATGAAACATTTCTTCATGGTACTGGGCCATGAACCAGTTGGCGAACCCTTTCAAACCGAGGGTTTCGGAGTTCACCGACATGGCCATATAGAGGTAGGCGGAATACATTTCCCGGTTAACCTGCTCGTTGAGTTCGGTTTTCATCTTTTCGCTCAGCATCGAAAGATCTCCTTTCCAGATTGTGGGTGG
>JAABRJ010000517.1 GCA_011390985.1 Desulfobacteraceae bacterium | reverse complement strand
CCAGGGACCGATGCTCCGCAACCAGCGACCCTTCTTTACGCGCCTGCACCTGTATCTTTTCAGCACCCTGACCTACCCGGGTGGCACCTGGAGCTTCGGGTTCGCCTCGAAGGGGCCCTGTCCGCTGGCCAACTTTGACCCGCAGCGGGTGGCCGCCGCCGGTCTCGCGACCCGCTATTACAACCCCGGGATCCACCGGGCGGCCTTCATGCTGCCCACCTTTGTGCGCGACAACCTGGCCGGCGTGCTGGATCCCCTGGGCTGGCCTGACCCCGAACCCCGCTGAGGAGGCCGTCATGGCGCCTGCGTCCGACGAGTTGACCGCCCAGGAGCGGCACTTGCGGGGCACTTGCGGCAGCCATGCCTGGGACCACACCCTGCGGGTCTGTCGGCTGGGGCGTCACATCGGTCGGATCGAGGGCGCCGACCCGCTGGTGGTGACCGCCGCCGCCTACCTGCACGATATCGGCCGGGGGCCCCAGGACGCCTCCCACGGCAAGGTCTGTCATGCCCGCTTGGGCGCGGAGCTGGCCGCGCCATTGGTGGCGAGCCTGCCGCTGAGCGCGCCGCGGCGCGAGAACATTCTGCACAGCATCCGGTCGCATCGTTTCAGAGGCGGGTGCGTGCCGCAGACCCTGGAGGCCCGGGTGCTTTTTGACGCCGACAAGCTGGATGCGATCGGCGCCGTGGGGATCGCGCGTGCGTACCTGTTTGCCGGCGAGATCGGCGCCCGGCTGCACAACGGGGCGGTCGATCCTGCCCGGACGCTCGCCTATTCCCGCGAGGATACCGGCTACCGGGAGTACAAGCTGAAACTCTGCCGGATCCGCGAGCGGATGCTGACCACCGCCGGCCGGCAGCTGGCCGAGGAGCGCCACCGCTTTATGGAAGCTTTTTTCGATCGTTTTGTGCTGGAATACGAAGGAAGGGGGTAGCCCACATGAGTGTCAACCTTGTCGACCGCATCGACGATCTGGTCTCCGTTCGTCACGTGCTGATCAGTGTTTCCGACAAAAGCGGCCTCGAGCGCTTCGTGCCGCGGTTGCTGGAGATCACTCCCGACATCCGGATTTTTTCAACCGGCGGCACGTTCAAGCGCCTCGCTGAAATTCTCGGGGGGCGCGCCGAAAAATGCCTCACCCAGGTGTCCGCCTACACCGGCCAGCCTGAAACCCAGGGGGGCCTCGTGAAAACGCTCGACTTCAAAATCTACCTCGGGCTGCTCACCGAAACCTACAACGCCGCCCACCAGCAGGACTTGGCGCGCACCGCCGGGGTGCCGATCGACATGGTGGTCGTCAACCTCTATCCTTTCCAGCAGACCGTGGCCCGGGCGGAGGTCAGCGTCGAAGAGGCCCGCGCCAACATCGATATCGGGGGGCCCTGCATGATCCGGGCGGCGGCCAAGAACTATCTGCGGGTCGCATCGGTAGTGGACCCCGGCGATTACCCCGCGCTTCTCGTTCGTCTGGAGGCCGATGCCGGCAGCCTCCCCCTGGCCCTGCGCTTTGAATTGGCCCAGAAGGCGTTCGCGCATACCGCGGA
This sequence comes from Desulfobacteraceae bacterium, assembly GCA_011390985.1. Lineage (GTDB taxonomy): Bacteria > Desulfobacterota > Desulfobacteria > Desulfobacterales > JAABRJ01 > JAABRJ01. The sequence continues at coordinate 7,648 of JAABRJ010000517.1, read as the reverse complement.
CTATGATCGCGCCATTGCCGATTTTCTCATGACCCGATCACCGGAAGCGGTCAAAGGCTGTTACCGCGGGCTTTAGGGGGCGGCCTGCGGCCCGCCCGGAATCCAAAAGGAGGCCGAGATGGCTGAGGACCTGAAACAGATGTACAAAACCATCATGGACGATCATTTCCCGCCGCGCATGGAAATCAGCTTCGTTGCGGACAACGGGCGCCAGACCCTCTTTTATGAAAAGGTGTCGTGGGTCATCGAGGGGGTGCGCAAGGGGTTGCGCTACGGCGAAAACCCCGGTCAGGAGGCGGCCCTCTACAAACTGGTCAACGGCAACCTGGTGCTCGGCGAAACCCGCACCCTCCAGCCCGGACAGTACCTGGCCTCCGACATCCGCCTGTTGCAGTCGGGCAAGCATCCGGGCAAGACCAATCTGACCGATGCGGACAATGCCCTCAACATCCTGCGCTATCTGCACCAGTCGCCCACCGTGGTCATCGTCAAACACAACAACCCCTGCGGCGTGGCCCAGGCCGACAGCCTGGAAACGGCCTACCTGCGGGCTTACATGGCCGATCGCGTGGCCGCCTTCGGCGGCTGCATCGCGGTCAACCGCAGTCTGGACCGCTCCACCGCCGAGGCCATCAGCAACCAGTATGCCGAGGTCGTGGTGGCCCCCGATTTCGAGCAGGGTGTATTGGAAATTCTCGGTCGGCGCAAAAACCTGCGGGTGGTTCAGATCGGCAACATCCGGCGCCTGCAGACCTTCGTCGGCCAGCGCTGCGTGGATTTCAAGAGCCTGATCGACGGCGGCCTCATCGCCCAGTGGTCGTTCGTCTCTCAGGTGCGCTCGCGGGTCGATCTCAAACCGGCGGTCTGCGACCACCAGGGGCAGACCTTTGGCATCCGGCGCGAGCCGAGCGAGGCGGAGTATGACGACATGATTTTCGGCTGGCTGGTGGAAACCGGGGTGTCCTCCAATTCGGTGCTTTACGTCAAGGATCGTGTGACCGTGGGGATCGGCACCGGCGAGCAGGATCGGGTGGGGGTCGCCGAGATCGCCCGCGACAAGGCCTATCGCAAACTCGCCGACCGCTATGCTTTCGAGCAGCACGGAGTGGCCTACAACAGTCTGCGGGACCCGGAAATCCGGCAGGCCATCGATGCCCGGGTGGCCGCTGAAAAAGGCGGGCTGGCCGGCGCCGCCATGATCAGCGACGCCTTTTTCCCTTTCCGCGACGGGGTCGACGTGGGGCTGCGCGAAGGGGTGCGCGCCGTCATCCAGCCGGGCGGGTCCACCAACGACTACCAGGCCATTGAAGCCTGCAACGAGGTCGGGGCAACCATGGTCTTCACCGGTCAGCGCTGTTTCAAACACTGATCTGCGCACGAACTGCGGCCGCTCCCGCAGCCTGCTTCCACCATCGCCCAACAGGAGCCCTATTGAAACCCGAGCGTCGCAAACGGTTCTCGATCCAATTGATGCTGGCCATCGGGGTCCTTGTGACCGTCGCCGTCCTGCTGATCTCCGGTGTGCTCTCCATTTATTTCGGAAAGCGCCTGGACCACGAGTTTCGCAACAAGATTGCGGCGCGCAAGGGGCAGGCCGAACTGATCCTCAGCCGCCGTTTTGCGCAGATCCAGCGCAGGCTCGAGGACCTCAGCACCGACAATGCCATCCGGGTGACCCTCCTGCTGGATGCGCCCGCCCAACTCGAGGACCGCCTGGCGCGCTTTTACGGGCCGGATAACGGCCTGAGTTTTTTCGTCCGCAAAGCCGCAGCGCCGTTGGTCAGCCCCGCCCACTCCGAGCAGGTTGTCGATGCCCTGCTCACCCCCCCGCCCGGCGACCCCCCCGCCCTGAAAGCCGAGGCCTCCCCGGTGGTGTGGTGGTTTGAAACCCCGATCACCAGCGACGGGGCGCGCCTCGGGACCGCCCACGCGCGCTACGACCTCAGCCGTGACCAGGAATTGATCGAGCGGCTTCAACAGCTGATCGCCGGCGACATCCTGGTGTGCACAACCGATGGGCTGAACAGCCTGATCACGGGCAGCGCTTTTGAACTGGATGCCAAGGTCCTCTCCCAGGCCTCAGGCGCCGCGGCCTTGGCAGTCGGCCCCGAGGGTCACAGAATTCTCAAGCTCGACGGCTACACCGATCTCTATTTCCTCTTCTCCAGCGCGGACCTGGTCAGCGAAAAGCGCAGGATTTCGATGCTTATCGGGCTTTTTACGCTGGCCGTGCTCACCTTTTCGGCGGGGCTTTCGATCTTTTTCGGCCAGCAGATGGCGACCCCTCTGCGAAAAATGGCCCAAAAAGCCATTCAGATCTCCAAAGGCGAAAAAAACCTCTCGTTCGAGACCCGCCCCGGCGACTACTGGGAGATTGCCGAGCTTTCAAAGGCCTTCGACAGCATGCTGCGGACTCTCAAAGCCGCCGAGGAAAAGTCGCGCTACAAGGAGCTGCTGGAAAACGTCGATGATGCGGTCTATCTGATAGACCGCTCGGGCCGCATCCTGGATGCCAACGAGGCCAGCTACAGCCGGCTGGGGTATTCGTCGGCGGGATTTTTTGCGCTGCCCCTCTCGGCGCTGATGCCCCCGGCGGATGCCGAGCGGGTCCTGGGGGCCCTGGGCGACGCGGACGGGCGGCGGACCTTGGAGACGCGTCATCTGAAAGCCGACGGCAGCGCGCTGCCCGTCGAGATCAAGGTGCGGCAGATCGATTACCGGGGTGAAAAGGTCCTCCTGAGCGTGGCCCGCGACGTGAGCGACCGCAAAGAGGCCGAAATGGCCCTGCGGGAAAGCGAGGAGCGCTTCCGGTCGGTGGTCGAAAACTCCCACGAGGGGTTTCTGATCATCGACCACCAGTTTCACATCCTCTATGCCAATCCCGAGGCTTGCCGGCTGGTGGGCTACCCCCCCGAAGACCTGACGGGCGGGGATGTCGGCAGGCTGCTGACCCCGGAAAGCCTGAAAGTCGTGAAGAAAAACTATTTCGACTGGTTGCGCGGGGACAGCGTGCCGACGCATTACGAGTTCGATTTGCTGCGCAAAGACGGTGACACCCGACGCGTCACGATCAGCTCAACGATTATCAATGATCTCAACGGCAACCCGCAGGTGGTGGCCCAGGTCTTGGACATTACCGACCGGATCAGGCAGGAGGCCGAGCGCAAGGAGCTTGAAAACAAGCTGATTCACGCCCAGAAAATGGAGGCCGTCGGGACCCTGGCCGGCGGCATCGCCCACGACTTCAACAATCTCCTGATGGGCATCCAGGGGCGGATTTCGGTCATGCAGCTCAACCTGCCCGGCGACCATCCCCACAGCGAGCATATTCAGGCCATCGGTAAAACCATCAAAAGCGCCGCCGCCCTCACCAAACAGCTGCTGGGGTTTGCGCGCGGGGGCAAGTATGAGGTCAAACCCACCTGCCTCAACGATCTGGTGGCAAAAACCTGCGACATGTTCAGCCGGACCAAGAAAGAGGTCTCCATCCGCCGCAACCTGCGGGAGGGCCTCTGGAGCGTGGATGTGGACCGCGGCCAGATCGAGCAGGTGCTGCTCAACCTGTATGTCAACGCCGGCCAGGCGATGCCCGACGGCGGGGAACTCTTTCTGGAAACCGAGAACGTCACCCTGCGGCCGGCTTTCTGCCGTTCCTACGGCGTGGATCCGGGTGAGTTCGTCAAATTGACCGTGCGGGATACCGGGGTCGGCATGGACGAGGGGACCATGGCGCGCATTTTCGAGCCCTTTTTTACCACCAAGGAGATTGGCAAGGGCACCGGTCTCGGGCTGGCGTCGGTTTACGGGATCGTCCAGAACCACAAGGGCATCGTGCGGGTCAGCAGCAAGGAGGGGCAGGGCGCAAGTTTTTTTATCTACCTGCCGGCCTCCGACCAGCGGGTGGTCGCCGAAGCCGGCGTGCGCTACGAACTGGCCCGCGGCCAGGAAAGCATCCTGCTGGTGGATGACGAGGAAGAAATTCTGCACGTGGGCAGCCTGATGCTCAAGGAACTGGGCTACCACGTGCTCTTGGCCTGCAGCGGCAAGGATGCCCTGGCCATTCTCGAGATCGATCCGCAGGGGGTCGACCTGGTGATCCTGGACATGGTCATGCCGGAGATGGCCGGCGGGGTCGCCTTTGACCGCCTGCGGGCGGTGCGGCCGGACCTTCGGGTGCTGCTGGCGAGCGGGTACAGCCTCAACCGTCAGACCCAGGAGGTGATCCGCCGGGGGGGCGGCGGGTTTATCCAGAAACCCTTTGACATGGTGGGCCTGTCCCGCAAGATCCGCGAAATCCTGGATGCGTGAGCCGGCCGGCGGCCCCAGGCCTGGCGTGCGGCCGGCTGCGGGGGCCTACTGCAGGGGATCCAAAAAAATTTCGATGCGGCGGTTCTGCCGGCGGCCGTCAGCGGTGTCGTTCGGTGCCGCCGGGCGGTAATGGCTGAAACCGGTGGCCGCCACGCGCTGGGGGTCGAGTCCGGCCGTTTCCACCAGGAAGCGGGCCACGGCGCCGGCCCGGGCGGTGGAGAGTTCCCAGTTGCTGGGGAATTTTTCCCGGGCGGCGGGCGCCACGGGCAGGCTGTCGGTATGGCCCTCGATGACGATCAGCGCCCCCTCCTGGCGGCTCAGGTTTTCGGCGATCCTGAGCAGGAGGCGCCGGCCTTCGTCCTGGATTTCGGCGCTGCCGGGCTCGAACAGGATCTTGTCCACAAAGATCATCTTGGGGCGGCCGTCGAGATCCTCCAGCCTGATGTTTTGGTCCGCGAGCTGCTCCTTCAGGCTGGTTTTGATTGACTCCTTGTCGTCGTCGAGGAGCTGGATCACCCGGCTCTGCAGTTGAATGACGGCGTTGCGTTTTTCGATCTCCAGCTGCATGCCGGTCACCTGCGCGGCGAGCTGAAGATTTTTTTCTTCGGCGGCGGCGCTGCGGTTTGCGAGGGTCGTGATCTGGCTGCGGGACGCCGCGGCCGCCTGCTGCAAGGCGGCCAGCTCCCGCTCCGCCTGCCGGCGCCGCTCGGCCTCGGCCTCCAGGCGCTCGCCTGCCTGGGCCGCGCTGCGCCGCTGGTCCTGGAGCTGCCCATACAGTTGGGCGTCCTGGCAGTGGGGCGCGCAGGCCGACAGCAGCACCACCGCCATCACCAAAAATCGCCACCTGGGGTCCCGCACACCTCCCAAATCCGTTCCTTTCCGTGAGATCGCTTTTTCCATGGCGGGGCCTGGCCGTCGGCCGGATGGCACCCCTCGGGCGGGCTATCCGATAAAAACCGAAAGCACATCGCTGCGCGCATTGACGTACTGAACGGTCACCCGTACCAGATCCTCCGGCTTGAGGTCAATCCCGATCGACAGCGGCAGCTGGCACTCCAGCATATACTCGGTGATCAGGGCCAGGTAACCGCTGCGGCGCTTCTGCAGGACGATGGCCTCGGCTTTCTGGCCGATCTTTTTCTCGAGGTATTTCAAGGTCCAATAGCGCTGCCGTTGGTACTGCACGCGGGATACGGTGCGCATCGGGGTTTCGAGGCGGCCCAGGATGTACGCAATCTGGTCCCGGTCGCAGGGCGTGCCCAACCCCAATAGGGCCCGCAGCTGCCGCTGGGTGGCCATGTCGAAATACTTGCGGATCGGGGAGGTCGCGGTGACGTAGGCGTCCACCCCGAGGCCGCTGTGGCTTTCCGCTTCGCAGCCGAGCATGAAGCGGCTGATCTGCTTGCGCTGCATCCAGTTCTGAAAGAGGGTGCCCTCGTTCTGGCGATAGAGTCGTTCGCGGGGCTCGGCCTGTGAGCGGAAGACCGCCGGGCAGCGGTGGCGCCGCAGAAAATCGGCCATCAGCCAGTTGCCCATGATCATCAACTCGGCCACCATCATCCGGGAGGGGCTTTCGCGATTGACCCGGCTGAGGGTGATCTCGCCGCTTTCGTCCAACCAGATGTTGATTTCCGGCAGGGTGATCTGCAGTGCCCCGTCTTCCAGCCGTTTTTTGCGAAAGGCTTCGGCCAGAAACACCAGGGTACGGATGGCGGGGTCCTCATCGGCCATCAGGTTGGCTTCGTAGTAGGAGAGCTGGCGGCTGACGACGACCGTGCTGGCAAAAATTTCGTAATCGAGCAGGCCGCCGCTGCGGCCCAGGGTGACCATCACGCTGATCGCCGGGCGAAGCTGCCCGGCCCGCAGGCTGCAGAGTCCTTCGGCCAGGACCGCTGGAATCATGGGGATTTTGCGGTCGGCGGTGTAAATCGAGCTGCCGCGGTCGATGGCTTCGCGGTCGATGGGGTCGTCGCGTTGGATGTAATGGCCCACGTCGGCAATGTGGATCCCGAGACGGTAGCGGTCTCCCAGGTCTTCGATGCTCAGGGCGTCATCGTAGTCCAGGGTGGCCTGGCCGTCGATGGTCAGCAGCGGCAGGTGGGTCAGGTCGCGGCGCAGGGGGGTGTCTGCAAACGGCGGCGGGCTGGAACGCAGCCGGTCGGCGTAGCGCAGGCATTCGTCGGAAAATTCGAGGGGCACCCCCAGGCGCTGGAGATCCAGGTTTTCGTTTTCATCCCAAATCCCCATTTGGACAAACAGCGGGAAAAGGGATTTTTCGGGGTTCGCACCCGCCCGCTCTATAATGGCCCTGGCGAGCGTGTATTGGTCGCTGTCTTTGCCGAAAAGGGTGTAGGATTGCAGGATGCGGAGGGTTTCCGCCACGACCGGGGTGTCCGCCGCGTCCCGGCAGGCGCCGGAAGCAAGCGCCTGGCGGAGCCAGCCGCCGCCTTCTTCGATCAGACGGTTGCGCTGGCCGATCTCCTCGGCCTGGGACCTCAGCTGCGCCACCTGGTCTTCGGAGTTGGGGTAGAAGCGGTCGCGGTTGAACTTGAAATAGATCCGGTTTTCGAAAAAAGCCCGTATCACGGCGGATTCGTGGTCGCTGGTGGTATCGCTGTTAAAGCAGAATGCGGCCATGGTTTCGAGGTCGATCCACTCCTCCTCGCTGTTGAGGACCTCCCACAGTTCCCGGATATTGACGCGGGTCATCAGTGACCTGCGGCGGCTGCCGATTTCTTTCAGGGCCTGGACCGCGTGATCGCGGCCCATTTTGAGGTCCACCCGCTGGCTGCAGGCATGCGACAGCCGGCTGACGGACAGGTTGACCTCACGGTTGTTTTCGGTCAACAGGCGCAGCCGCTCGTTTTTGACTTCCAGAACAACGGCGCACATGATTTTCTGACGGTCAATATATTCAACTACATTCGATGGTTCCATAAGTTTTGATCATAGCAATGGGCTTGCCTAAAGTCAACGCGCAAGCCCAGTCGCCGGGGGTCACCGTGCTGCCGGTCGGCCCGTGTTCAGGGATTCGCGGCGGGTTGATTCAATGCGCCGGGGTTGTTACTTTAACTTAATTTTTCCCTCGTCCGGGGGACCAAGAACCCCATTGCGCTGGAAAGGAACGCATTTCGTGAAATCCCTGCAGTTCATTCGGCCGTATCTATACGAGCGGCGGCATGTCATTCTCCTCGGCATCGTGTGCCTGATCATCGTCGATGGCCTGCAGCTTTTCATTCCGCGCATCATCAAACGGGCGGTCGACGGCCTGACCTTGGCCCGCATCGACGCTTCCGGCCTGTTGGCCGAGGCGCTCCTGATCGCGGCAATGGGGCTGCTG
>JAABRJ010000516.1 GCA_011390985.1 Desulfobacteraceae bacterium | reverse complement strand
CTCGCAGGAGCTCGTCCCGTTTGTCGAGGCCGTCATGGACGAGTGCGATCTGTGCCGCCAGATGCGGCTGCGGGAGACGGGACTGGGGATCAAGGACATCACCCACAGCTATTTTCTGTTGGACAGCCCGATCATCAAAAAAACCGAGGACCTCTACGGTCCGGTGCGCTTCAAACACAGCCGGCATGCGGCCCAGCTCAAAGACTGCGCGCTCTGCCATCACCGCCGGCCCCTGGACCCCGCGGCCAAGGAAACCACAC
>JAABRJ010000515.1 GCA_011390985.1 Desulfobacteraceae bacterium | reverse complement strand
GCTGCTCGGCCTGCCACCAGGACGCCTTCCACCCGGACCAGCCCGAGCGCCTGGGCCTGAAGGCCGCTTTTCACCAGCAGTGCATGGGCTGCCATCAGGAGATGCAGCAAGGTCCGACCGACTGTCTGGGCTGCCACCGCAAGAACGTGCCGGACCACAAGGAACTGGTAAAACTCGGCGAAAAACCGCAGCCCGAGCAGGTGACCCAGGAATGTCTGCGCTGCCACAAGGCCGCGGGCGAGGACATGCTCAAGACCGCCCACTGGCTGTGGAAGGGGCCGTCGCCTTACACGCTGAACCGCAGCAAGCATGTGACCCACGGCAAGGCGACGACCGCCCTCAACAATTTCTGAGTGAGCATCCACAGCAACGAGGCTCGTTGCACCAGCTGCCACGCCGGATACGGATGGCGAGACAATACCTTTGATTTTTCCGACATGACCAAGATCGACTGTCTGGTCTGCCACGACCGGACCGGAACCTACCAGAAAGTGCCCGCCGAGGCGGGCATGCCCGACCCCGCTGTGGACCTGGTCAAAGTGGCCCAGAGCGTGGGCCGCACCAGCCGCAAGACCTGCGGTGACTGTCATTTCAACGGCGGCGGCGGGGAGGCCGTCAAGCACGCGGACATGTCCCGCCAGCTGCTCGATCCAGAGCGCGGCTGCGACATCCACATGGGGGGCTACGACTTCCAGTGCTCGGAATGCCACCGTACCCGCAACCACAAGATCGCCGGCCGCAGCACCTCGGTACCGGTCTCCGAGGGCGGCTTCAGCTGCGCGGGCTGCCACGGCGAGCAGCCGCACTACGGCGAAGGCTTGCTGATCCATCATCTCAACAAACACGCCCAAACCCTCGCCTGCAACACCTGCCACTCGCCGGTGTACGCCAAGTGCAAGCCGACGGTTGTCTCCTGGGACTGGTCCAAGGCCGGCGACAAGAGCCGCGAACCCCGCAAGGACAAGTACGGCATGAAGGACTACAACTGGATGAAGGGCGAGTTCGTCTGGCTCGAATCGGGCAAGCCGAACTACACCTGGTACAACGGCTCCATGAAGCGCGTGCTCCTGGGAGATACGGTCGACATCGATGCACCGCAGGTCAATATCACCGAGCCGGTGGGCTCGATCAAAGATCCCGGCTCCAAAATATCACCGTTCAAGTTCATGGAGGGCACCATGGCGGTCGACCTCGAACACCGCCACCTGTTGGTGCCGCACCTGTTTCCCAGGAACAAGGAGGATACGACGGCCTTCTGGAAGCACCTGGACTGGCAGAAGGCCTTCACGACCGGCATGGCGGCTGCCCAGCTGCCGTACAGCGGGAAATTCAGGTGGATCAATACCCGCATGTACTGGGGCATCCAGCATGAGGTCATGCCGGCCGACATGGCGCTTTCCTGCGTGCAATGCCATGAAAGCCTCAAGGGCGAACGGACCTGCAACCGCTGTCACCAGGACAACCGGAACGTAGACTTCAAGAAAATCGCCCATAAAGGCACCGACTTCAGCTTCATGGCCTCCAGGGGCCGGGATGTCAGCCACCTGATCGGCGCGACGGATTACATCGACTTCAAAGCCCTGGGCTACAAGGGCGATCCGATCCTCCACGGCGGGCGCTTCAAAAAGCTCCCCATGGGCTACAAACCCCAATAGGCGGCGCTCTTCCGCTTCCCCAACACCCGGCCACCGGGCACTGCAAAAGCCCGGTGGCCGTTTTTTGGCCAGACCGCCAAAAGCCTGTGCGGCCCCCGGTCGAACTGAAATTCCAGCCCCGACAATCCGCAGCCTCCAAATCCGCAGGTCGCGTGCCTACCTGCTTCAATCGCCTCCGTCAGGGCTCCGAAGAGGATCCCCATGCGATATTTCGGAATCGACACGATCGGGTACTGACAATGCCGTATCGTCTGTGGTAGTCTACCAAACCGGCGCACTGCTTCCCCCAATCTTTGATTTTGCGGCGACAACTCATCGCAAGAAAACCCGTGGCCGGGCTTTCCGGCCATTACCCTCCGGGAGCGACACAAGCGGTCACGTCTTGCCACGCCCTCAGGCGGGTGGTTTTTGCTTTGCGATACCGGATATCCGGGTCTTGATATGCGGGCCCCGACAGCCGATAAGAGAGCCACAGCCGCAGCGGCAAGCCTTGCGCCGCCCGGAGCGCAAGTTGCGACGACGGTATCCGTGGATGCGCCCCCTGTGTGCCAACGCCCCCACCTGAACTCAGGTTCGCGATGAAAATCCGTCACCACCGAAAAATTTCCGAAACCCGCTGGCTCAACCTCTTCGAGGTGAGCTACGAAGACCACACCGGCACCTCCCGCTCCTGGCTGCTGGCCTCCCGCAAGGCGGTGCCCAAGTGCACCGGCGGCGGTTTCGACCGCCCGGATGCAGTTGTCATCGTCCCTTTTCACTCGCCGTCGCAGAAGGTCGTGATCACCCGGGAATACCGGGTGCCGCTGGCCGGCTTTGAATACGGGTTTCCGGCCGGCCTGGTGGATCCGGGCGAGAGCGTGGCAGCCGCCGTCGAGCGGGAGCTGAAGGAAGAAACCGGGCTGCAGCTGACCCGGATCGTGCGCTCCGGCCCCCCGGTGTATTCTTCGGCCGGCCTGACGGATGAATCGGTGGCGATGGTATACGTCGAATGCGAGGGGACGCCCTCCACAGCCGAAAATCAGGGGACCGAGCTGATTGAGGTCCTGCTGGTGACCCCGGCTGATGCCGAGCGGCTCTGCCGTCAGCCGGGTTTGAAATTCGATGCCAAGGCGTGGCTGGTCCTGGACCAGTTTGGGCGTTTCGGCCGGCTTTAGGAGTGCCGTAAAAAAACCTGCCGGGGGATTGCACCGGATTTTGGAGGGTCTGCAAGGCGCATCCGCCCCTTCAGACCAGGATGGGCGATCGAAGATGACCGCCCTGCGTGGCTGTACCCAAAGATCAGAAAGGTAACCCCATGGAAATTCTGGTGGTCGGCGGCGCCGGTTATATCGGCAGCTTTGTCAGTCGCATGCTGCTGGCGGAGGGCTACCGCCCGACGGTGCTGGACAATCTGTCGCTGGGGCACCGGGCGGCGCTGGATCCGCGGATTCCGCTGGTAACGGGCGACCTGGCCGATGGCGGGCTCCTGCAAAGGCTTTTCAGCGACCGGCGCTTCGACGCGGTCATGCACTTTGCCGCCCTGGCCTCGGTGGCAGAATCGGTGCAGGCGCCGCTGACTTACTACCGCAACAACGTCGCCAACACCCTCAACCTGCTCGCGGCCATGAAGAACGCCGGCGTTGCGCGCTTTATCTTTTCCTCCAGCGCCGCCATCTTCGGCACCCCCGAACGCATTCCGATCGATGAAACCCATCCGGCCAGGCCCATCAACCCATACGGCCGCTCCAAACTGATGGTGGAGGAAATCCTCCGGGACGCCGCCGCGGCCGGCGACCTGCAGTCCGTTGCGCTGCGCTACTTCAATGCGGCCGGCGCCAGCCCCGACGGCCGGATGGGGGAGGATCACCGCTGCGAAACCCACCTGATCCCGCTGGTGCTCAAAGCCGTCCTGGGGGGCGCCAAAAGCGGAGCCCGTCTGAAGGTATTCGGAACCGACTACCCCACCCCGGACGGCACCTGTGTGCGGGATTACATCCATGTGTCCGACCTGGCCCGGGCTCACCTGCTGGCAGCCGACTACCTCTCTGCCGGGGGCGCCAGCGCGGCCTTCAACCTGGGCAACGGCAAGGGGTTCTCGGTCATGGAGGTCATCCGGACCGCCGAAAAGGTCACGGGGCGAGCGGTCGCGTTTGAAACCGCCGACCGTCGGGCGGGGGACCCGGCCGTCCTGGTGGCGGCGGCCGACCGCATTTCAAGGGAACTGGGTTGGCAGCCTGCCTATCCCACCCTGGAGGCCATCATTGAAACCGCCTGGAAATGGCATGCGTCCCACCCTGACGGCTATGCCGCCTCTCAGACCGGACCGCAGGACTGACCTCATCGGCTGTTGGCCTTCCCCACGCATTATGAAAAAAATTTCTCAATTACCCCGCTCCGCCGCCAAAAACTGGGAAACCGGCTACTCATCGTCCTCCCCGTAACAATCAACCAATTGAATTTTAATGCATTTTTGATTATTTTTAGCGCTGGCACGGTTCTGGCTTAAGCTGCAGGTAACGGTTTTTCGAAGGGTGCCAATACCTGGCTGAAAGTCACAGCGGATAACGAGGTGAGACCATGAACGAAAAAGTCTATATCAACAAAGACGACAGTGCGACCTTTGTCTGCCCGCAGTGCCAGCGCTCCAAAACCGTGGACGTGTCGCACTACATCAAGGCCCCCCGGCCGGTCCAGGTCAAGTGCCGCTGCACCTGCGGACACGCCTATGCCGTATTGCTCGAACGGCGCCGGCACTACCGCAAACCGGCCGGTCTACCCGGGGTCTACACCCATCTGACGGGCGGCAAACAGATCGACCACGGTCCCATGAACGTCATCGATGTGTCCCGCAACGGGTTGAAGCTGCAACTGGTTTCCGGTGCGCAGGGCAACTTTCAGGTGGGCGAAAAACTCCTGGTGGAATTTCAACTGAATGATCAGACGAAGTCGCACCTCAAAAAAGAAGTGGTGGTAAAAACCGTCAACCGCCAGTTCATCGGAACCGAATTTATTTCGAACAATTTTTATGAAAATGCACTCGGCTTTTACCTCCTGAACGCGTCCTGAAGCGAAACCTGGGCTGAAGCCGGCAACGATCCGCCAGGAGTTTCAGAACCCAACGGGCCCCGACGCGGTGCAGGCCACCGCGGGGGCCCGTTGGCGTTCGGCACCCGATGACGGCGATGCAACCCGCTTACGGCAGCAGCTTGTCGAGTTCGTCGGATTTCATGCTGAAGCTGTGGCACGCCTCGGGAAAACAGCCGGCCTGAACATCCCTTTTGTAGGCCTCGATGGCCTCGGCTACGGTCTCGCTGATGCGGGCATACTGCTTGACGAATTTCGGTGTGAATCGATCGAAGAGCCCCAGCATATCATGGATCACGAGCACCTGGCCGTCACAATCGCCTCCGGCCCCGATACCGATCGTCGGAACGGCCACGGCCTCGGTGATCAAGCGCGCAATCGGTGCGGGAATGGCCTCCAGCACGATGCTGAAGCAGCCGGCGGCCGCCAGTGCCCGGGCATCGGCAATCAGGCTGCGGGCCGCCTCGGCGCTCTGACCCTGCACTTTGAAACCGCCCAGGGCCGAGGCGGTCTGGGGCGTCAGACCGATGTGCCCCTGGACCGGGATGCCGGCCCTGACCAGGGCCGCCACCGTCTCGGCCATCGGGCAGCCCCCTTCCAGCTTGACGGCATCCGCCCGGCCTTCTTTCATCAGGCGGTTGGCGTTTTCAATAGCCTTTTCGACGGACACGTTGTAGGATCCAAAAGGCATATCCACAACCACCAGGGCCCGCACGACCGCCCGGGACACCGCCTTGAGATGGTGCACCATCTCGTCCATGCTGACCGAAACGGTGTCCGGATACCCGAGCACCACCATCCCCAGCGAATCCCCGACCAGGACCATATCAATCCCCGCCCGGTCCACCAGCAGGGCCCAGGGGTAGTCGTAGGCGGTCAGCACGGTGATCTTTTCGCCGCCCTGCTTACGCGCCTGGATCTCCGGAACGGTCACCTTGACGTCTGCCATCGTATTTCTCCTCGTGCGGTCAGCACGGTGCAAATCAGCTGCAGCGGAAAGCGGCTGTCGCTTCCAGGGCTGCGATCAGGGTGGTCAGAAAGGTATTGCAGGGCACCGCAAGCCCCACTTCGGATGCCAGGCGGACAATTGCCCCATTGATGACGGCCACCTCCGTGGGGGCGCCTCTGAGGACGTCCTGGAGCATGCTAGCACGGTTTTCGGCGGTTCGCCGACACACGGCCCGCACATGGGCCAGCGGGTCCGGGTACGGCAGGTCGATGCCCCGGGCATGGGCCACCGCCACCGCCTCGGCCACGGCTTGGGCCATGAGGCGTTCACAGGCCGGTTCCGCCGCCAGCACCCCATTGGGGACCCGCAAGAGCGCCGCCAGCGCGTTGATCCCGACATTGACGATCAGCTTGCCCCACACCAGGCGATCGGGATCGTCGGCCAGTTCGGTCTGAATTCCGGCGGCGTTGAAAAGGCTGCAGACAGCCGCAGCAACCCGGTCATCGGGACCCAGGCGGGCAATCCAGGTGGGCCCGTCACCGGCATGGCGCACGCAGCCGGGTCCCACAAGGGTCGCCCCCTGGGCCGTGACCCCCACCAGCGCCCGGCCGGCGCCGAGTACCTCGGCCAGCACCTCGCGGTTGCCCAGACCGTTTTGCAGGCTCAGGGCAACCCCCGCCGGCGCCAGGAGCCGGTCGGCCGTCGCGGCAGCCGCCCGCGTCTGACCGGACTTGGTAAAGATGATCGCCAGATCAAACGGTCCGGAGAGCGTTTGGGGATCGCTGACGGCCGCCAGCCGGTGGACCCGACGGGAGCCGTCCAGCCCCTCCACCACCAACCCCTCGGCGTTGATGGCGTCGCTATGGGCTTTGCGGTGATTTACCAGCACCACGGGGGCGACCGCCGCCAGCCGGGACCCGAAAAGCGATCCCATGGCACCGGCGCCGATTACGGCAATTCGCATGATGGCCATGATGCGCGCGAAACCGGGCAGCAACCGCCGCCGCAGTTGGGTTGGGGGCCGGTTTGGCGCGCCGGTCGGGGGTTAAATCCGGTGAAGGGTCAACGACTGCGTTCCAAGGGTTTCATTGGCGGCCTTGAGTTTATCTTCGCCTGAGATCACGGCCACCGCCGGCGGCTTGCCGGTGGCGCTGAAATATGTTTCGGCGGCCGATCGCACCTGGTCGCGGGAAATCGCCAGCAGACGGGTTTTGTAATCCTCGCGGGCCGCATCGCGCAGTCCGATGATGCCCCGGTAAAAGGCTTTGCGGGCCGCAGGACCCGGCGGGTCCGGCTTGTCGATTTCCGAACAGATCTGCAGCACGGCCTCCTTGATATCCTCGTCGGTGTAACTGCCGGAGCGGATGAAGCCCGCGGCGGCCTCGTAAACCCTGAGGGTGCTGACCACGTGCGGGTCGCGGTAGGAACCCAGGCAGAAGAGACCGTCTTCGGCCCCGTAGAGCGCAAAGCCGCCGTAGGCCCCGCCTTTTTCACGGATTTCGCGGTGCAGAAAAAGCGAGCGCAGCAGTTTGGCGATCACCGCCAGGGCCGGGGCGTCGGGATGGTTCATGCGCACGGTCTGGAAGGCCCGGGCGACGAAGGAAACCGCCGTGGCGGTGCTCCAGCCTTCAAACGGGGGCTCGGGCGGGAGTTGCAGGACCGGCGGGCGAAAGCCCGCCGCGGCGCTTCCCGGCGGCAGGCAGTTTTCGAGACCGGCCGCCAGCGGGGCGGCCCTATCCAGGGCGGAGGATTCGCCGACCAGGGCGATCTTCAGATGGCCCCGTTTCAGCAGCAAGTGCCCCAGCGCGCTCAGTTCGCCGGCAAGTCTGTTCAAATCGTCGTCGGTCAGCCGCTGGCTGACCGCCTTGATGAATTTAAGGTGATGGACCCCGCTCCAGATCTCGCTCAGCATCGCGGCGGTGCTGAAATGGCGCGCGGCCAGGCTGATGGCAAGCCGGTGGCCATTCTGGACCACCATCGACTCCAACCCCGCCCGGTACTCCAACAGGAGGGTGCGCAGCCGGGTCTGGTCCGAAAAGTCAAAGGCTTCAACCATCTCCCGGAGGATCTCGAACATCGGGTCGATGTTGCGCGCCAGGCACTTGCCGTTGAAGGTGATGAAGGCCAGGCAGTCGCCGGCGGCATCGAAGCGGGTGCGGGCGCTGGCCGAAAGGCCGATACCGCCGGTATAGCGGTCGATCCGGCGCGCCATTTCAATATAATCCCGCCGACTGCTGCCGATCCTGGAAAAAGCATGGCAGAAAAAAGGCGCCAGCGCCAGCTGGCTCTCGGGAACGCTGCCGGCATCGATGGCGGCGGCAAAATAAAAAATGCCCGAGGTCGGCTGGTCGAAAAAAACCGCGCCGCAACCGGCCCGCGGCGCCGAGGGGTAGACTGACTGCACCGAAGGGGGGATGTCGGTCAGGGCCAGGGTCGGCAGCACCGCGAGGTCTTCGACACCTTCCTGCAGCCGCACCAGGGCCTCGGCATCGGCGGCGATTTTTTCCACCTCCGGGTCCGACAGTTCCGCCCTGATCGCCGCCAGCTCGGCCGCCACCCGCTCCTCCGCGGCGTCGGCCATCTGCTGGTCGGGCGCCAGCGTGAACAGCACCCGGTGGGGGTTGTCGATAAAATAGCGCCGGATGCGGTTTTCAAAAAATGGCTCGGCCGCGAGCGCGGCCCTGATCCTGTCCAGGTCGGCATCAAACTGAAAAGCGCGCACCGGGTCGCCGCCGTGAAACCAGCCGCCGGAAAAGAACAGCATCAACTTCAAGCCGTAGGGATAGGGCGTGTTGGTGATTTCCTTGCGGTGAAATTCCAGCTGGTGGATGGCGGCTTCGACCAATTCATGGTCGACCCCGTCTTGCGCCAGGCCGCGGAGCACGCCGTCGATGATGGCGGCCACCTGGTCGGCGTCGGCCTGCTGAACGTCCTTGAGGCCCGCAGCGAACATCGTATCGCGGTGGTCCGGCACAAAACCGGCGGCGTCGCTCAACGCCGTTCCGAGGCCGGAGTCGATCAGCGCTTTGCGCAGCGGGGAGGCGCTGTTGCCCAGCAGGATCTGCTCGAGAAGCGTCAGGACCAGCACCTCGAAGGTGTCCTGAATGTCGGCCGTCAACCAGGCCAGGCAGACCTGGTACTTCTTGGCCGGGTCTTCGCCCTTGTCGAAGGGATAGGGACAGGTCACCGTTCGCGGCGCCGGCCAGCGGGGCTGGGATATCACCTCGGTTTGAGGGTCGATGCGGGCAAAGTGCGTCAGTACCTTGCGATCGATGAACGCCAGATGCTCGGCCAGGGGCAGATCGCCGTAGGTGTAAAAATAGGCGTTGCTCGGGTGATAGTGCC
>JAABRJ010000514.1 GCA_011390985.1 Desulfobacteraceae bacterium | reverse complement strand
CCGACGCCTTCGTTGCCGAGACCCGCCAACACCTGGAAGCCGAGAAATCAGCCTTAAACAAGACCCTTGGCACCGCGGCGCATCTTCAGCCCTACCCCAGCGCCACTTCCTTTATCCTGATCCGCCTGGAGGGCGGCCTGAAGGCCGCAACGGTCTGGCACCGCCTGGCCCGTCGGCGCATTCTGATCCGCGACTGCGCCAATTTCGAGGGGCTCTCGGAGCGCTTCATCCGCATCTCCCTCAAGGAACGGGAAACCAACCGGCATCTGGGCCGACTCCTCCTGGAGCTGGCATGAGCATCGCGCCCCTGTCCAACTTTCTGCTGCCGGCGGCTTTCGCCCTGGATCTCCTGCTGGGGGACCCGCGCTGGCTGCCCCACCCCATCCGCTGGATGGGGGCCGCGATCGCGTGGGCGGAGCCAAACTTTCGCAGCCTGCCCCTCAGCCTGGGCGCCGCCGGCGGTCTTTTTGCGCTGAGCCTGATCGCGGGCACCGCGCTTGCGGCCTTTCTGCTGTTGCAGGCGTCTGCCGCCGTTCACCCCTTGCTGGCAGCCGGGTTGGAGATCTTGCTGGTCTTCTACTGCCTTTCCGCGCGCAGCCTGGCGGATGCGGCCATGGCGGTCTACCGCCCGCTGCGGGACGCGGATCCAACCGCAGCCAAGCGCCAGGTGGCGACCATCATCGGCCGGGACGCGGCGCCGCTGTCGGAGGCGGGGGTCGCCCGGGCATGTGTCGAAACGGTGGCCGAAAACCTGGTGGACGGCGTGGTCTCGCCCCTCTTCTACGCGGCGGTGGGAGGCGCACCGCTGGCCCTGGCCTTCAAGATGGTCAACACCCTGGATTCGATGGTGGGCTACAAAAACGAACGCTACCGTTCCTTCGGTCGGGCCGCCGCGCGGATCGACGACGCGGCCAACTATCTTCCCGCGCGCCTCGCCGCGCCGCTCATCGCGCTGGCGGCGGCTCTGCTGGCCGGCAAGGGCCGGCCGGCCCTCACCCGGGCCGTGCGCGAAGGTCGGCGGCACACCAGCCCCAACGCCGGCATCTCCGAAGCCGCCTTTGCCGGCGCCTTGGGGGTCCGCCTGGGCGGCCCCAACTTCTACGGCGGGGTCCTGGTCGAGAAGCCCTTTATCGGGACCGGGCTGGGGCCGGTGGTCCCGAGCCACATCCCCCGGGCCTGCGAGCTGATGATCGTGACGGCCTTGATCAGCCTGACGGCTTTCTGGACCGCGGCCGCGGCGCTTCGCCTGATATTGTAAAGTTTAAAAGGAAACGCGGTGCAGCAGCCGATCACATTTGGCGGCCCTTACCCGCCCCTTCCGCAATCCGCCCGGGGACGCTACCCGTTCAGGCTGGCCTGCCCCTCCTTCGTCTATCCGGACCATTACCTGCCCAACGTGCGCCTGCTGGCCCCCTTCGTGGACGAAATCGAGCTGCTGACGCTGGACAGCCGGTATCCCGGAAGTCTTCCCGGCAGGGCCGAAATCGCCGAACTGGCAAAGGTCGGCAGGGATCTCAACATCCGCTACAACGTTCATCTGCCGACGGACATCGCACCGGGGCACAGCGACCCGGCCGTCGACCGCCGGGCCGTTGACACCCTTCGGCGGGTCCTGGAGCGCGTGGCGCCCCTCGACCCCACCACCTGCACCCTGCACCTGCCCCTGTCCGTAGAGGTTCGCAGCGCCGCAAGCGCCGGCCCCTGGCGGGAGCGGCTGGCGCTGTGCCTGCAGGCCGCCCTGGTCGACGGTCCCCCCGCCGGCCGCATCAGCGTAGAAACCCTCTCCTACCCCCTCCAGTGGCTGTCCCCGCTGCTGGTCGAGCTCGGCTTGGCGGTCTGTTTGGATCTTGGCCACCTGCTGCTGCACCACCTCGACCTGGAAAACACCTGCCGGGCATTCGCCGACCGCACCACCATCCTGCACCTGCACGGGGTGACCGACGGCCGCGACCACCTCGCCCTGGACCGCATGCCGCCGGCCGACATGGCGCGGGTGCTGCCGCTGCTGCGGCGCTTCGACGGAACGGTTTCGCTCGAGGTCTTTGACTACGAGCGCCTGGCAGCCTCCATCGCCCACCTGGCGGCCTGCTGGCCGGCCTGATCGGTTCCCGTTCGGCGAGCCGAACGGGTGTTTTGGCGGTCGGCCACAGCCGTGCCGGCAGCCCGGCGGGCTTGCATTCACGTGGCAGGAGCGCTAAACATGAGAGCCGCTCTGCGGCAGCCGACCGCAAGTCGGCAAAGCAGCGTTCGCAAAAAAAGGGGAATGTTTACCCGTCTGATGTCTTCTTTCCGGGAAACATTGCAGGCGCGTAAAAAGGAGGATGGGCCGTGCTGCTGGTGGCCGACAACCTTCAGATCACCGATCCGACAATCGCGGCGGCGCTGGCAAGCCGCAACCCGGAGCCGGTGCGCGCGCTGGCGAAAAGATGCGCGGCGGCCGGCGCCGATGCCATCGACGTCAACTCCGGCCCGCTGACGCGCGACCCGGAAGCTCAGATGACCTTTCTGGTGGAAGCGGTGCGCAGCGCCACCGATCTGCCCCTTGTGATCGACACGGCCAACCCGGCGGCCATGGAAGCCGGCCTGCGGGCAGCCGGACCGGGGACGGTCATCAACGGGTTTTCGCTGGAGCCGGCCAAATTAAACCGCATCCTGCCGCTGGCGCGGGCCTATGATGCCGACATCATCGGTTTTCTGCTGACCCCCCGGAGCCACGTCCCCACAGACAGCACCGAGCGGCTGTCCTTGGCGGTTGACCTCTTTCAGGCCTGCCAGGCGGCCGGCGTCGCGCCGCAGCGCCTGATCATCGACCCGGTGGTGGTGCCGCTGGGCTGGCAGGACGGCAATCGGCAGGCCCGCGAAATGGTGGCGCTTCTGCGCCAACTGCCCGAACTGCTGGGGTTTCCGGTGCGGACCATCGCCGGGCTGTCAAACCTGACCACCGGCGGCGGCCACCGCCGGCAGCGGCTGCTGTTGGAGCGCACCTACCTGCCGATGCTGGCGGCCGCCGGTCTTGACATGGCCCTGCTGAACATCTTTCACAGCGACACGGTGGCGGTGGGTCGGGCCTGCCGCTTGCTGGCGACAGACTGCGTATTCACCTGGGAAGAGGTCCGGCCGTAGCCGCGGCGGCCGGTGGTCTGCCGATTGACCGGCCGTACCGGGAAGGAAAGCCGCAAACCGCGTCAGGTCCTGGCGACTTCTGCCGCGGCTTCGAATTTGCGGTTGATCTCGAGGGTCATGCCGGCGGCCTCCTCCAGCAGGGCGGCTGCATCGGGCAGGCCGTTTTGCCTGGCGCGGGCCGCCCAGTCGCGATAGCCGGCGGCATGATCGTCATTGTGTTTCAGCCAGTGTTCCAGGAGCTTCAGGAACTTTTCCTGGAAGCTGAGGGTGGATGGCTCTTCGGCGTGGTTATGATGGTGATGGTCATGATCATGGTCATGGGGGTCGTGATGGTGGTGGTCATGCATACAGGATCTCCTTGGAGGACAAGCGGCTCAAAAACCGTTGCGGGCCTGCCGACGACGGCCGCCCGCGGCAACTGCCGAACTGCTTCTTAACATCAAGACCGGCCATGTTCAAGTTACGCTTTTCCAAAACCGGCCTGACCCTTGCGTTTGGCGCCCTCTTGGCGCTGATCTGCGGCGCACTGGGCGGGGCGCTGCTGGCCCTGACGCGCGACCTTCCCCAGATTCGTTCCCTGGAGGGCTTCAGCCCCTCCGCGGTCACCCGGATCTATTCGGCCGACGAGGTTCTGTTGGCCGAAGTGTTCCAGGAAAACCGGGACCCCGTTGCCTTGTCGGAAATCCCGGCCGACCTGATAGCCGCGCTGCTGACCACCGAGGACCGCAATTTCTACCGCCACAGCGGGGTCGACCCTAAGGGGGTGATGCGGGCCATCGCCAAAAACATCCGCGCCGGCACGTTCGCGGAGGGGGCCAGCACCATCACCCAGCAGATCGCCAAGACCCTTTTCCTGACGCCCAAAAAGACCCTGGTGCGAAAACTCAAGGAAGCCATTCTGGCCTTCCAGCTGGAACGCCGCTACACCAAGGACGAGATCCTGGCCCTCTACCTCAACCAGATCTATCTGGGCAGCGGCGCATACGGCGTGGCGGCTGCGGCCCGGCGCTACTTCGACAAACCGGTGGAGGATCTGGATCTCGCCGAATGCGCGCTGATCGCCGGGCTGCCCAGAGCGCCGTCGCGCTATTCCCCCCTGGCCAATCCGGAGCTGGCCCTGGCGCGCAGAAACCTCGTCCTGCGGCAGATGCGCGACACCGGCGCGATCAGCGCCGAGCGCTACCAGCTGGCGCTTTCAACCCCGCTGCAAACCATTACCGACAGCCGCCCAAGGGCAACGGCGGCCCCCTACTTTGTCGAGGCCGTCAAGGCCGAATTGGAAGCGGCCGTCGGACCGGCGGGCCTCTACCAGGAAGGCTTGCGGGTCACCACCACCCTTTCAAGCGGCCTCCAAACCGCTGCCGAGAGCGCCGTCCGGAAGGGACTCGAGCCCCTCAACGCAGCCAAAAGCCCGGCGGCCGGGTCGGCCCCGGTGGAAGGGGCCCTGATCTGCCTGGATATCCGCACCGGCGGCATCCTGGCCCTGGTAGGCGGCTCCGACTTTACGACCCGCCCCTACAACCGTGCATCGGTCGCCCGGCGCCAGCCCGGGTCGGCGTTCAAACCGGTGCTGTTTGCGTGTGCCGTCCAGCAGGGGTTTACCCAGGCCTCGCTTCTTCTGGACGCACCGGTGGTATTTCGGGGGGCGGACCAGGGCCGCGACTGGAAGCCGGAAAATTTCGGCCGGAGCTTCGACGGCGAAATGCCGCTGCGCAAGGCCCTGGCCCTGTCCAAAAATATTCCGGCGGTCCGGCTGATGGAGAAAGTCGGCCCCCACGCGGTGGTCCGGTTTGCGCATCGGCTGGGAATCGAATCCCCGCTTCAGCCCAACCTGGCCCTGGCCCTGGGCACCGCCGAGCTGACGCTCGAGGAGTTGACCGCGGCCTATGCCGTCTTCGCCCGCCAGGGCAACCATGTCCGGCCCTTCGGCGTAGCGGAGGTGCAGGATCGCGCGGGCCGGGTCGTCTGGCGCGCCCGGCCCCAGAAAAGTGCCATCATGTCCCGCGAGGACGCCGCGATCACCACCGACATGCTGGCCGCAGTGGTCCACGAGGGCACCGGCCGCAGCGCCGGGGTCCTCGAGCACCCGCTGGCCGGCAAAACCGGGACCACCAACGAATACCGCGACGCCCTGTTTGTGGGGTTCTCGCCGGAGATCGCCGCGGGGGTCTGGGTCGGCCGGGACGACCAGCACCCCATCGGCCCGGAGGCCACCGGCGCCCATGCCGCGCTGCCGATCTGGATCGACTTCATGCGGGCGGCGCTCGCAGGGCGACCGACGGCGGGTTTTGACGCCCCCGCCGACCTGACGCGGGTTTTGATCGACCCCGACAGCGGCCGCCTTGCAGACCCCGCCGCAGCTGGCGCCGTTAAGGCGCTTTTCAGAAAAGGCAGCAGCCCCCGGCCATGAGCCCTGGGGGCCGGCAGGCCATCACGCAACGATGTCCGTTTCGGTCGCAATCCCCTCTGACCCTGGCTCGCTTTCGGCCGCCGCCGCTGCCCGGGGGCGGGGCACTGCCCACCGCAGGATGCGACCGACAGGCAGCGATCGCCGCCACTTTTCCGTTTGTTTTCACCTCTTCACATGCTATAGAGCCGGCCATGATCCGCAAAGCCAGCATAAAGGACATCAAGGCCATCCACGGCCTGCTGCAGGAATACGGCCGCCAGGGCAAATTGCTGGCCCGCCCCTTGAGCGAGCTTTACGATCATGCCCGCGATTTCTGCGTCTGGGAGGCGACGGATAGCGGCCTGGTCCTCGGCTGCTGCGCGCTGCAATTCTGCTGGGAGGACCTCGCCGAGATCCGATCCCTGGCCGTCAGGCCCGAGCATGTCGGCCGACACATCGGATACCAGCTGGCCGCAACGGCCCTCACCGAAGCCCGGGCCTACAACATCCGGAAAGTCTTCACCCTCACCTACCAGCCGGGTTTCTTCCGCAAATTCGGTTTCACCGTCATCGACCGCGCCGAACTGCCCCTCAAGATATGGTCCGGCTGCATTACCTGCGTCAAATTTCCGGATTGCGACGAAACCGCGATGATGAAGGTCCTTTGAGGGCCGCGGCAAAACAATTCCAGAAGCTTGCGGCGAAATTTGGTTCGTCAGGAATAGATCATGTTGATGGGCAGGGGGGGGTATTTCCAGACCCCCGGTTTGGGAAGAATGTGCTGCCCGCCGACGGACAGCCAGTTGAGGTCGGGCTTGATTTCACGAAGTTTGCCGTCATCCACCCGGCGGGCGTGGTCGGTGTAACTGTAGGTTGTTTGAAAAAGGCAGATGCCGTTCTTGCCGCAGGTCTCCACCAGGTAGTTCTTTTTGAAGGTCCGCAAGGCCATCTTGCTCTCGGCGGCGATGCGGGCCATGTCCTCGACGGAAAGTTTCATCAGCACCGCCTTTGAGACCCCCCTCTCGGAAATCCGGATCAGAGCCCGCGATTCGCTGCTGCTGGCGTAAACCGTGCTGATGCAGGGGACCCGCTTGAGGTATTGGGCCGCGACGATCGCCGCCGTCCGGCGCCCCCC
This sequence comes from Desulfobacteraceae bacterium, assembly GCA_011390985.1. Classification (GTDB taxonomy): domain Bacteria; phylum Desulfobacterota; class Desulfobacteria; order Desulfobacterales; family JAABRJ01; genus JAABRJ01. Next base: position 2,661 of record JAABRJ010000514.1, on the reverse strand, counting down.
GGCCATTAGCGGAAGCCCGTAATACTCGAAGAATTTTTTCTGAATATCCTCGGCGTACTTGTCGCCTCTTTCATAGAGGTCCTTGGAGATATAGCGCAGAGCGCGGGCGAGGTCCTCGGCGGCATCGGCGATGGGCCAGTCGATGCGCACGTGGAAGTGCGACAGGCAGTAACGGTCACGGCTGCGGGTGGTCGGGTCGCGCTGGATCAGAAGGGCATAATCCACCGGCAGCAGGATTTTTACGAAATCGAAAAAATGAACGGAATCCAAATACTTCTGATTCCGGTCGAAATTATCCCCCAGCGGCAGGGTCTTGGACTGCAGCAAATTGGTCTTGGTGGTCTTGTTGACATCGAAAAAGCGCACATATTTTTTGTAGACCGGCGGGATCGTGTCTTCCACATAAATCACCAGAAAAGCATTCTGGCACTCGTATTCGATGTCGGGGATGCGCGCCCGTGGCTTGAGCTCGCGCTTCTCCACAAAAGGATAATCTTCCCCCTGGCTGCAGAATCGGCGGTAGGAATCCATCAGCGCGTAGCGCAGCATGAACTGGTCGAGTTCGTCCCGCAGGATTTCGTAATAAGACCGCCGCAAGCGGTTCGCCTGACTCAGCTCTTCCCGCACACTCCAGTATGCCAATCTGATCTCCTTGCACGATATATTTTTTACTTGAATTTATAATCTATTAGGTGACCATCTCGTGTTTACCGATCACTTTTTCAGACGGTGTCCATTTCCGCCATCAACCAGTGGGCCAAAAACTGGGCCCCGCGCCCACCGGCCGGCCGTCGAAAGCCCGGCCTCAATGGGTGTTCATGCGCTCAACCCAGCGGTAGATCGCTTCACGATAGCGGTAGGCCAGCAGCCCCGCCAGCAGACAGACCCCCAGCACCAAAGCGAATACGCCGTACATGCGCTCGTAAACCGCGGCGCCCTGCAGGCTGAGCAGCAACGTACCGGGCATGCGCCCGACGGCCGCCAGGATCAGAAACACTTTCCACGGCAGCGAACTGATGCCCAGAAAAAGGGAGAGGTAGTCTTTGGGAAAACCGGGCAGCACGAACAGCCAGAACACCACGATGAGCCCCTGGTGTTTGAGAAGGCTGTCAAAGCGCGCCAGTTTTTCAGCGGGGATCAGCTTGCGGACATAGCGCTTACCCAAAAAACGCCCGATGGCGAAATTGATCCCGGAGCCCGCCGTCAGGGCAAGGCTGGAATACAGGAAGCCCCACGCAGTGCCGAAAAGATAGCCCCCGATAAAACCGGTGGCCTCGCCGGGCACCGGCGCGAAAATCACCTGCAGCACCTGCAGGGCCATGAAGATCAGCGGCGCCCAGAGCCCGAAGGAGGCGATGAAAGCCTCCACCGCCGCCCGGTCGGACAGAAAGCGGTAGCCCCGGCGCAGCAGATCCCAGGTCGGGCCGGCGAAATACCAGGCGGCGGCGCCCGCGACAATCCCGAGCAGCAGCAGGGGCAGCTGGTATTTGGGGGCAAGATACCTTTTGATGGGCATTTCCACCTGTTGATGGGCATCCCCACCTGCCTCACCCCGGCTGCCGACGGGTGGCACCTCAGGCCCCATCCGAGCCCTCGGGGTCTTTGGAATCGGCCTTCCGGCGGCGGCGGAGATCTTTTTTTCGGGACCAGCGCTGAAAAAAACCGATCATGCCGGCGGCGTATGCCCGGTCGACCGATTCCTCCCGGACTCCCAGACCATCGGCGCCGTCCATGGCGCTGCGCAGGCATTCGGTTTTGAAAACGCAGATCATGCATTGCCGCGGGGTATGGCGCAAGCCGTCTTGCCCCATGGGAAAAACAGTTTTTAAATCCCCGAAGCAGGGTGGGTAGCGGGTGGGTTTACGGTTCATGCTGCGTCCTTCTCGCCGGGATATCGCCAAGCCGCGGTCGGGTCCGGACCTCAGGGGCGCCGGTCTTCGAATTCCCGGTTCATACGGGCAATCTGGCCGCTGTCGGCGAAGCTGAAATAGCGGTTGTTGCCCACGATGATATGCTCGTGAACCGTAATGCCCATCACCCGGCAGGCAAAGACCAGCTGCCGCGTGAGGGCCACGTCTTCCGCTGACGGTGCCGGGTCCCCGGAGGGGTGGTTGTGGGCGAAAATCAGCGCCGCCGCATGATGCGCGAGGGCGGCGCGGACCACCTCGCGGGGGTAGACCGAACTGGCGGTCAGGGTCCCCTCGAAAAGATCTTCGCTGGCCAGCACCCGATTGCGGACATCCAGATAGAGCGCCTTGAAGCATTCCCGCGTGCGGTCGCGCAGGCTGCCGTAGAGAAAGTCGAAAAGCGCGCGGGAGTTGCTGAGCGGGTCACCGTTCAGGACCTTGCCTTCAAGGTAGCGTTCGGCCACCGCTTTCACCAGGCGGATGCCCAGGGCGTTGCGGGGCCCGATGCCCGCCACCTGGGTCAACTCCGCCGCTGAGGCCTCCAGCACCCCCTGCAGTGTTTTGAAGCGGGCCAGCGCCGCTTTGGCGGACGGCTTGCAATCCCTGCGCGGGGTCGCCAGGGTGAGCAGCAGCTCGATCACCTCGTAGTCGTGGAAACCGGCGAGTCCTGCAGCCAGAAACCGTTCCCGCAACCGCTGCCGGTGCCCGTCTGCCTTGTGCGGCGTACTGGAGATCATCGGTTGCAATTTACCTT
>JAABRJ010000513.1 GCA_011390985.1 Desulfobacteraceae bacterium | reverse complement strand
GCCGCGAGGCCGATGCCGCTGCGGCCACCGAGATCACGGTGGAAGGCGGCCGCATCCAAAAGGTGGCCGAAACCGGCGCCCCGCCCGGCACCATGATCAGCGTGCGCCGGCTCTTCTATAACACCCCGGCGCGCCGTAAGTTCCTCAAAACGGTGGCCACCGAAATGGGCCATATCGCCGATACCGTGGCCAGCATCGCCATGGGCTGGCCCGGGGTCCAGTTCAAACTGACGCACAACGACAAAACGGTTAAAAGCTGGCCCGCCGCGGCCGCCCCGCTGGACCGGGTGGCCGACATCCTGGGGCGCGACCTGCAGCGCGCCCTGCAGGGTTTCGAATTTGACGACGGCCATGCCTGCGGCCATGGCTGGGTAGCTTCCGCGCGCGTCACGCGGACCACCTCGAGGGGCATCTTCGTTTATGTCAATGGGCGTTTCGTGCGCGACCGGGTGGTCCAGCACGCCCTTTTCGAAGGCTTTCGCGGGCGCCTGATGAAAGGCCAGTTCCCGGTGGGGGTGCTTTTTGTGGAACTCCCGTTCGACCAGGTGGATGTCAACGTCCACCCCAGCAAACACGAGATCCGCTTTGCGGAACCCGAACGGGTGCACGCCGTGATCGCGGCCGCCGTCGCGCGGGCGGTCCAGACCGCCGACGCGCCCCGCTGGCAGCCCCCGGCAACGGCCTTGCCCACCGGCCAGCAGCCCCCGCCCGCGGCCGACGGGGCGCGTGTCGCCGCAAAAACGGTGGCCGAACCCCGCCCGGCGTTCGGCCGTCCGCCAGCCGCTGCGCCTGCACCTGGCGCCCCGCCGGCCCCGCAAGCCCCCGCCGCCAGCCCAGCGCCGACCGTTGCGACGGCACCCGCCCGGCAGACCGATCTCTGGCACAACCGGGGCTTCAGCAGCCTGCGGGTGATCGGTCAGCTGCACAACACCTACATCGTCTGTGAATCGGCCGAAGGCCTGATCCTGATCGACCAGCACGCCGCCCACGAGCGCATTTTCTTCGAAGACCTCAAGGCGCGACGTGCCGGCCGGTCCGGCCAGCGCAGCCAGAAGCTGCTCATACCGGAAACCGTGGAACTCGGCTTCCGCGAAGCCCAGATCCTGGAGGGGCTGCTGCCCCGCCTGGCCGCGGTGGGGCTGGAGATCGAACCTTTCGGCGGCAACACGTTCGCGGTCAAAGCCGTCCCGGCCATGCTGGCAAGCGGTGATATCCGGACGCTGATCACCGAGCTGGTGGAAAAAATGGCCGAAACCGGCCTGGCACCGGATGTCGAGGCCGCCCTGGACGACTGCCTGGTGGTCATCGCCTGCCACGGCGCAATCCGCGCCCATCAGGCCCTGAGCAACGCCCAGATCCAGCCCCTGCTGGCCCAGCTGGACGCCTGCGACAACCCGTCCCACTGCCCCCACGGCCGCCCCACCTGGATTCAGTGGTCCGTGCGCTTTCTGGAAAAGTCTTTCAAACGGTTGGCCTAAGAAGCTGGGGCAGGTCAGCCGCCAAACTCCAGGACCGCGCAGAAGCGCATCTGACGCAAAAATAGCGAAATTTTGTTTGATTGTTCTTTTTAAAAGCTATATAATAAGTAATTAGAATTATTTCGACCGCACCCCAGAATGCGGCCATCGCGATAGGTTTTTGAACATTTACAGACCCTTAAAAATTTCACCGGCCGCCTTGAAATTGTTTTTGCGACATCTTCGGAAAACGCACCCAACCCTCTGCAGGGCGGTTGATGATTTTTCGGGGCCGATGTGCTGCGATCTGACGGCGGCGGTGTAGGTTAAACTGATCCCAATTTCACGCCCTGAATGGTTGAATATAATGAATGTCACCATGAAAACTCTTTATGGCCGTCGCGTAAGGAGCTGGCTGATAGGCAAGCCCACCCTGGTGAAAGGAAAATCCAATTATGCTTGAGGCAACACCTACCGAACAGGGGTTGGCGCTGAGATATGGTGATTTTGCCACATTGCATGAGGCGTTGGAATACGCGGCCTTGGGCAAAACGGGGTATAATTTTTACACGGCCAAGGGCAAGCTGGGCTATGCCCTCTCCTACACCGAACTGAGAGAAGACGCGATCGCGGCCGCCCAGCGGCTGGTCGGGTTGAACCTCGAACGATCCGCCAAAGTGGCGGTGGTGGCCGAAACCGACCCGGGCTTCATGCGCCTTTTTTACGGCTGCCAGTATGCCGGTCTGGTTCCCGTGCCGTTGCCGGCATCGGTCCGTTTGGGCGGTCACAAGGCCTACGTTGAGCAATTGCGCCGGCTGCTGACCAAGTGCCAGGCGCAAGTGGCCGTCGCCTCCCAGATTTTCCTGCCGTTTCTGAAAGAGGCGGCCGAAGGCCTTGCCATCAGGTTCCTCGGCACCCCGGACGAATTGCTGAAATTGCCCAAAACCAAGACCCCGCTTCAGCCCTCCGGCCCGGACGAGCTGGCCTATCTGCAGTACACCTCGGGAAGCACCCGTTTTCCGCGCGGGGTAATGATCACCAACCGGACGGTAATGAACAATCTGGGGCATATCATCCGGAACGGCGCGAAGGTCCGGCCCGGTGACCGGGCCATGTCCTGGCTTCCCTTCTACCACGACATGGGGCTGGTCGGTTTTGTGCTCTCACCGATGGCCTCCCAGCTGTCGGTGGACTACCTTTGCACCCAGGACTTCGGGATGCGCCCCCGCATGTGGTTGACCCTGATATCCGAAAACCGCGCAACGATCTCGTTCAGCCCGCCCTTCGGCTATGAACTGTGCATGCAGCGCCTGGGGGAAGCCCCCGGCGCCCAGTTTGACCTGTCCTCTTGGCGCGTCGCCGGGATCGGGGCCGAACCGATTCGCCCCGAACCCCTGCAGCGATTCGCCGAAATGATGGCGCCCAGCGGTTTCGACAAGAACGCCTTTCTGGCGTGCTACGGCATGGCCGAATGTTCCTTGGCGATCAGCTTCCCGCCGACTGGCGAGGGACTTCAGATCGATCGGGTCGACCCGGAGCCGCTGGCACAAAACCAGCGGGCGGTCCAGCTGCCGCCGGCGGCAACCAGCCCGACACAGGCCAAAATGTTTGTGAAATGCGGGGCCCCCCTTCCAGACCATGAAATCGAGGTGCGCGACCCCAGCGGCCGGCTGCTGCCCGAAAGGCATGTCGGCAGCCTTTTCGTGAGGGGGCCCAGCGTCATGTCGGGTTACTTCGGAGAGGAGGCCCTGACGCGCGAGGTTCTTTCCCCGGACGGCTGGCTGAACACCGGCGATCTGGCCTATATCGCGGACGGCAGCATCGTGATCACCGGACGGCAGAAAGACCTGATCATCATCAACGGCCGCAATATCTGGCCCCAGGACCTCGAACAAATCGCCGAAAGCCAGCCGACGGTGCGGATGGCGGACGCCTCCGCCTTTCCGGTAACCTGCGCCGGCGGCGAAGACAAAACCGTGCTGGTGATCGAGTGCCGCGAAACCAGCCCGGAGACGCGCGAGGAACTTCGGAATGAGGTGCGGCGCCAGGTGCTCCAGGAGCTGGGCATCGACTGCTTTATCGAACTTGTTCCGCGCAACACCTTGCCCAGAACCACCTCCGGAAAATTGGCGCGGTCCCAGGCCAAACGTGATTTTCTGCAACGTGTTGCCGAAGGCAAGGTGGCGCTGCCTGGAATTCGGGATGAAATCGACTGTCTGCCCCAACTGGCCGTTCGTGCAGCGGCTGCACGCGCCTGAAGCCCCTCAATTGCCCTCGCCCACCACCCCATCCAGAACCGTGGCCCTGACGGGAGCGACCGGTTTCATCGGCGCAACCGTGATGCAGCGCCTGCTGCAAGCCGGCTGCCGGGTGCGCGCGCTTTACCGCAAAACCGGCCGCCAAGACCGCACAACACAAAACCCGGTGGCGTGGGTGCCGGGGTGCCTTGAAGACACGGACAGCCTGGCACACCTGCTGACCGGGGCCGATGCCGTGGTGCACTGCGCCGGGCGCGTCCGCGGGGTTGACGAAAAGGCTTTTAATCTCGTCAATGTCGATGGCGTGGCGCGGCTGGTGCGCGCCGCAGGGCGAATGCACCCGGCGCCCCGCATCTTGTCGTTTTCGTCGCTTGCCGCCCGGGAGCCGCATGTTTCACCCTATGCCGCCAGCAAGCGTTTGGGCGAGCGGGTGCTTTCAGCCGAGGCCGAGCGGCTTTCCTGGGTAGTGCTGCGTCCGCCGGTCGTATACGGCCCCGGTGATCGTGAGACAGCCCCGCTCCTGCGCTGGATGTCCAGGGGCATCGCGCCCCTGGTGGCCGATGAAAAAACGCGATTTTCGATGATCTTTGCAGAGGACCTGGCCGAGGCGGTGGTCGCCCTCCTGGCGCAGCCCGTCTGGAAGGGCCAGGTTTTCGAGCTCCACGACGGACACCCCGGTGGGTACTGTTGGCGAGAGGTGATCGAAACGGTTTCACGGGTAACCGGCCGGCCCATCCGCGGACTCAGGCTGCCTCGGATCCTGGTCAGGTCTGTGGCGGGCCTCAACCTGAGCGCGGCCAGAGCGCTTGGCTACGCGCCGATGCTGACGCCGGGCAAAGTGCGCGAACTCACCCATTCGGACTGGACCGCCGATAATGCAGCGATTTGCCGCAAGACCGGTTGGGCGCCGATAACATCCCTGCAGGAGGGAATGCGACGGGCGCTCGCCTGCCTTGCGACCGGATCGAAAGCCACCCCCCTTTGCTGAACCGAGGACACCAAGATGCAACCCAATAAAGACATCCTGACGCAGGTCACTGAGCTGATCAAATCCCTGGCGCCCGAGCATCAGGACATCAACGAGGCCACCGACCTTGTGGCGGACCTCGACTTCGATTCCCTGAAGGTCATGAAACTATTGGAAGAGCTGGAAGACCGTTTCGATATTTCGGTCCCGCTCAACCTGCTGCCCAGCATTCGAACGGTTGAAGATTTAGCGCTGCAACTGCAGCGGATCATCGATGAGGAGTGACGGTGGCTATTTTTGACAAATTCAAGCAGCTCGCCGCGACGCGGCGCACGCTGGCGCAATGCGGCCTGGCGTCCGTGAATGTGGTGATGGAAAAGCTGCTCTCCCCCACGGAGGCGATCGTAAACGGGCGCCGCACGATCCTGGCCGGCACCAACAACTATCTCGGGCTGACGTTCGACCCGGGGTGTATCGATGCCGCCTGTCGGGCGCTGCATGAAAGCGGAACCGGCACCACCGGCTCCCGGGCCGCCAACGGCACCTACAGCGGGCACGTCGCGCTGGAGAAAGAACTGGCGGATTTTTTCGACTGTCGGCATGCGATTGTGTTTTCCACCGGCTATGTCGCCAACCTGGGGATGATCGCGACCCTTGTCGGGCCCGGCGACGCGGTCGTGATCGATGCCGACTGCCATGCCAGCATCTATGACGGCTGCACGCTCAGCCGCGCCGATATCATCCGCTTTCGCCACAACGACCCGGCCGACCTGGACAAGCGCCTGCGGCGGCTGGGAGATCGCGCCGCCAATGCCCTCGTGATTGTCGAAGGGCTCTACAGCATGCTGGGGGATCGCGCGCCGCTGGCGGAGATTGTGACGGTCAAGAAGCGCTACGGGGCCTACCTGATGGTGGACGAAGCCCATTCCCTGGGGGTCCTGGGGGATCACGGCCGCGGTTTGGCCGAGGAAACCGGCGTCGCCCGGGAGGTCGATTTCATCATCGGCACCTTCAGCAAGAGCCTGGGGGCCATCGGCGGCTACTGCGCCAGCAACCATCCGGAACTCGATCTGATCCGCTTCGCCAACCGCCCCTACCTGTTCACCGCGTCACCGTCGCCTTCGGTGATCGCCTCGACCCGCCAGGCGCTCGCCACCCTGCGCGCCCGCCCCGAGCTGCGCCTCCGGTTGTGGGAAAACGCCCATCACCTCTATCACCGCCTCCAGGATCTGGGCCTGACGCTCGGGCCTGAAATCAGCCCGATCGTCGCCATTCGCATGAACTCCCCGGAGGAGACCGTGCGCCAGTGGTGCGCCCTGCTGGAGCGCGGCGTTTACGTCAACCTGGTGCTGCCGCCGGCCTCCCCCGATGGCGGCGCCCTGCTGCGCTGCAGCATGAGCGCCGGCCACACACCCGAGCAGGTCGATCAGATCGCCGATATCTTTGCCGCGTTGCAGGAACCGGGCAACGCCCCAGGTCCTATGGTGTGACCGGCTTAAATCCGGGCTGGGCTGACCCACGGCCCGATAAAAGAAATCACCCATGCAGTTACTGATCACCTTCGTTCGCCGATACCCGCTGGAGAGCGTCATCACCGTAATTTCGCTGCTCTTTGCGGGGATTGCCGAAGGCTTCGGCCTTTCGATGCTGCTGCCGTTCCTGAACATCGTGATCGGCAGCCACTCCCTGCTGGCCGCCAAGGCCGGGGAGAGCGTCGACACGGGTGGGTCTCTGGGTATTTTCAAGCCCGTTGAACACTACCTGAGAGAAACCGTGGCAACCATCGGCATGCCATCGACGGTCGCCGTGCTGCTCGGCCTTTTTGTGGCCTGCACCGTTCTCAAGTGTTTGCTGGTGCTGTTGGCCAACAAGCAGGTCGGCTACACGGTCGCCCACGTGGCGACCGATCTGCGACTCAAACTGCTGCACGCCCTGTTCCACACCCGCTGGGAGTACTTTCTGCGCCAACCCATCGGACGCCTCACCAATGGCGTGTCGTCGGAGGCCACCCGCGCAGCGGGAGCATTCAACAACGGCGCCAAGCTGGTTTCCATCCTGATCGAATCGATTGTCTACACGGCCCTGGCGCTCCTGGTCTCCTGGAAAGCGACACTGATCGCCATCGTGGCCGGTCTTTTGATCGTTTTTGTCCTGAAACGCTTCATTCAGAAATCCCGGCGCGCGGGCAAACGCCAGACGACCCTGCTGCAGTCCCTGATTTCCCAGATGACCGACAGCCTGCAGTCCATCAAGTCGCTCAAGGCCATGGGCAGCGAGGGTTCGGTCGACGCCGTGCTGAAAGCCAAAACCGCCAAACTCAACAAGGCGCTCCAGAAAAAGGTGATGAGCAAGGCGACCCTCGCGGCGCTGCAGGAACCCATGATGATCGCCTTCCTGGCCGTAGCCCTGTATGTCGCGCTGATCCAGCTCAAAATGCCGCTGGCGACGGTTGTGGCGATGATTTTCCTGATTCGCAAGGTCTTGAAAAACATCCAAAAAATGCAGGAGGAATACCAGGAGATGGCCACTGCCGACAGTGCCTACTGGTCTTTGACCCAAAAGATCCAGGAAGGCGAAAATCAGCGCGAAGCCCATCCCGGCAGCCTCCCGGCCGTCTTCGAAAACACCATCCGACTGGACCACGTCAGTTTCGCCTATAACCGCACCCAAATTTTAAAAGACGTATCGCTGGTCCTCCCGGCGCGCTCGTTTACGGCCCTGCTGGGCCCGTCGGGGGCGGGCAAAACGACCGTGGCCGATCTGATCATCGGGCTGCTCCGCCCCCAGGCGGGAGAGGTCTGGATTGACGACGTGGCCTTGGCTGAAATCGACATCCGCAGCTGGCGCCGCATGATCGGCTATGTCCCCCAGGAAACGCTGCTGCTGCACGACTCGGTTTTTGTCAACGTGACCCTGGGCGACACAGGCGTGAGCGAAAAAGAGGTGGAAACCGCACTGCGCGCGGCCGGCGCCTGGGACTTCGTGCAGAACCTATCCAAGGGCATGCAGACGGTGGTGGGCGAGCGGGGCAGTAAAATTTCCGGCGGGCAGCGGCAGCGGATCGCCATCGCCCGGGCGCTGGTCAAAAACCCCACCCTCCTGGTGCTGGACGAGGCCACCACCGCCCTGGACCCCGACACCGAAATCGCCATCTGCCAAACCCTGCGCGCGCTCAGCGGCCGGGTCACGATTTTGGCCATCTCGCACCAAGCGGCGCTGCTGGAGGCCTCGGGAATCGCTTACCGTTTCGAAAACGGGACCATCAGACTGGTCAAAGGCTCCGATGCCGTCACCCCGGCAGCCGACGCATTCAACCACGGCCGCGGGTCGGCCCGATGGAAACTGGCTTCCGCTTGATCTGACAACAGCCAAAACCAACCGGATGCCCCCGGCATTCGCAAAAGTTTAAAAAAACAACGCCATTCAAACACAGGGAGAAAATACCCATGCGAAAACTCACGATTGACGGCAAAACCATCCAGGACAACGGTGATTGCTACACCATTGCGGAGATCGGCCACAATCACCAGGGCAACCTGAAGACAGCCATGGAGATGTTCAAGGTCGCCAAGGAGTGCGGCGCGGATGCCGTCAAGCTGCAGAAACGCGACAACCGCAAGCTGTTCACCGAAGCGGCCTACAACAAGCCCTACGACAACCCCAACAGCTACGGCGCCACCTACGGGGAACACCGCGAGTTCCTGGAGTTCGGCTGGCATGAGTACATGGAGCTCAAGGCGTTCGCCCAGGAGTTGAAGATCACCATGATTTCCACGGCCTTCGACTTCGCCAGCGCCGATTTCCTGGCCAAAGTAGACATCCCGGCCTACAAGATCGCCTCCGGCGACCTCAAAAACATCCCCCTGCTGACCCACATCGCCCAATTCCAGAAACCGATCATCCTCAGCACGGGCGGCGGAACGATGGAAGACGTCCGCCGGGCCTACGACGCCATCATGCCGATCAACCCCCGGCTCTGCATCCTGCAGTGCACCGCCGGCTACCCGGCGGCCTTCGAGGAGCTCAATCTGCAGGTCATCAGCACTTTCCGGGAACGCTTCCCAAGCACCGTCATCGGACTTTCATCGCACGACAACGGGATCGCCATGGCCTTGGCGGCCTACATGCTGGGGGCGCGGGTGGTGGAAAAGCACTTCACCCTCAACCACACCTGGAAGGGGACCGATCACGCCTTTTCGCTGGAGCCGATCGGGTTTCGCAAAATGGTGCGGGACCTGCGGCGGGTGCGGGTGGCGCTGGGGGACGGGGTCAAGCGCGTTTACCCAACCGAGGTCACCCCGATTGTCAAAATGGGGAAAAAACTGGTGGCGGCCCGCGACCTGCCCAAAGGCCACGCCATCCAGATGGAAGACCTGGCGATCAAATGCCCCGGGGACGGCCTGCCGCCCTACGAGATCGACAAGGTGATCGGCCGCGTAACCCTGCAGCCCCTGGCCGTCGACGACGACATCACCTTCGAGGTCTTGAACGGTTCGCACAAGCAGGCGGGGGCTGCGTCTTGAGCGAAATTTTCAGTTTAGAGAACGAGGTCGCCGTGGTCACCGGTGCGCTGGGCAAACTGGGCCCGGTCTGGATCGGCGCCCTGCTGCAGGCCGGGGCCCGCGTCATGGGCATCGACCGTCCCGGCCTGGCTGCCGGGGCGGCG
>JAABRJ010000512.1 GCA_011390985.1 Desulfobacteraceae bacterium | reverse complement strand
ACTTGGGAGATACCGGGCGGCCCATCAGCTTGAGGGTCAGGAGCCCGGCGGCGTCGATGTCCATGCCGACGATGGTGGCCCCGGTGTCGGCCGCCTTTTCCAGTTTTTCAAAAAGCTCGGCGTCTTCCCAGGGTTTGACAAAAGGAATGCCGGCGCCGCCCAGCTGCCGGATGACGCTGAAACCGGTTTCGTGGATGAAGGGCGGAATCCCGTCGCCGCTGCAGCCGAGCAGGCCTTCGGCGTGGCACCCGGCCAACACCGCCTGGACGTAATCGGCTTCGGAGACCTTGCCGCCCATGTTGAACGAAACCCCGCCGATGGGCGCGGCCAGGACCGGCATCGAAAGCGGCCGGCCCAGCAGTTCGGTTCGGGTGTCGGGCTCGGCGGCGTCGTGGATCAGCCGCATGTTGAAGCGCCAGGCCGCCAGGGCCTTGACGTTGGCCTGAAAGGCGGCCCCGGTGCCGAGCCCCCCCATTCCGGGCACCTCCCCGGCACAGGCGCGGCCGTCACAAATGGGGCACACCCGGCAGAATCCCTTCATGCGCTCCCTGGCCTTTTGACGAATTTCCTGCATATCTCGCTTTTCCTCTCCCGAATCGGGCTGCGCCGGCGGGTGCGCGGCAGATTTCGACGGCGCGCGCCTTGTACAACCGCCCCCGCTTGTGTTAAAAAATAGCGGCAGCGCCGATCGATACTTTGTTGACCCATGAGGTTTTGTATGAATGAACCAAGAAATATGGCATCTTTGCTTCGAGAAAACAAGAAGCTAATCATCATCCTGGCCGTCGCCCTATTTTTGATCGAACTGGAGATTTTCGCTGTGGCCGCCATGAAGTCGGGGCACAAGTCGCGGCTGCAGGTGATCGATGCCAACGGCAACGTCATTCACGAAGCCGATGGCAACAACCTGAGCGACTTCAACCGCTATTATTTCGAAAAAACCTTTGGCCCCTTTCAGAATTACGAGGTCCGTCTGGCGTCCCAAGACGTGCCGTTTCCTTTCCGCGCCTGGTTTGTCGCCGCCGTCGGGCTTCCGGTGGGCGTGGTGCTGCTGCTGGCCTTTGTGCTGCGCGCCTGCGCAGCGCTCTTCTACGGCGAAGCCGCCCGGGCCGCGTCTGCCCCGCAGGCCGTGGACGAGGAACAGAGCGGCTTTGAAAAGGCTCTTGGGCGGGTGAGCCGCTTCAACATCTTTACCATCGGTTTTCTGATTTTTCTGGCCGTTTTCGCCTACTGGGTCATCCCCAACCTGATCGCCCACGTGGGGCGGGTGGGAATCGAGATGGTGGTGCGTTTCAAATGGGTCTTTACTTCAACGGCGGCCTTCCTGGCCGGCCTGGTGCTGTGGATCGTTTACCTGCGGTATCTGCTGGCACGAAAAAGCATCGAAAGCCGCACGGAGGTCGAAAAACACCGTCTGCAGCTGGAGTTCGGCCAGCAGGGCCGAGGGCTGCTGCAACTCGAAGACCGCGGCGGCGCTGCGGCGGCCACCCCCCGGGTCACCTGGCCGGAACCGGACGCCGACGGCGCGGCCGACCGCCAAAACACGGAAACCGGGGGCGCCCGGGCGGAGAACTGACCCGACCGGAAGCCTTCCCCCTGCGTCCTTTTTCACGGGTCCGCCCTGCAGACCCGTTTGGGGCGAAAGCGCATGCAGATCGTCAGCACTCACAAGGCCACCGATTTCGACGCCCTGGCCTCGGTGATTGCGGCCACCCTGGTTTATCCGGGGGCCGTGGCGGTCCTGCCCCGCCTGGTGAACCCCAACGTGCGGGCATTTCTCTCGATCCACAAGGACCTCTTTCCGACCCTGACCCCCGCCGAGGTCAACCTCGCCGCGGTTACCGCTCTGGTGGTGGTGGACACCAACCGCTGGAGCCGCCTGGACGGCCTGGCGTCCCTGGCGCAGCGGCGCGATATCGCGGTCACGCTGTGGGACCATCACGGTGATGACGGCGATATTCAAGCCGGCTGGCGCCGCGTGGAACAGACCGGCGCCGCCATCACCCTGCTGGTGGATGAGATCCGGCGCCTTGGCAAAGACCTCTCCCCCATTCAGGCGACCCTTTTTCTGATCGGCCTCTACGAAGACACCGGCAACCTCAGCTTTCCGGCCACAACCCCTGCAGACGCCCGGGCGGCCGCCTTCCTGTTGGAGCAAAAGGCCGATCTCAATATCCTGGGGACTTTTCTGCGCCCGGCTTACGGCGAAAAACAAAAAAACGTGCTCTTCGAGATGCTGCGCTCGGCCAGCCGCCAGCGGATCAACGGGTTTCAGGTGAGCATCGCCCGGGTGAAGGTCGACGGGCATGTGGACGGGTTGGCGGTGGTGGTCCAGATGTACCGCGAAATCCTGAACGTGGACGCCGCCTTCGGTATCTTCCACACCGCCGACGGGCAGCGCTGCATGGTGATCGGCCGCAGCCAGGTGGACGATCTGCCCGTGGACGGCCTGATGCGCAGCCTGGGCGGGGGCGGCCACCCGCGGGCCGGCTCGGCCATGCTGAAAGGGGTCAACCCCAAGACCGTCGAAAAAATGCTGCGCGACCTGCTGGCCGGCAACCGTCAGACCTCGGTGCAGGTGGGCGATCTGATGTCCTTCCCGGTTTTCTCGGTGACCTCCGATATGTCGATGACGGCGGTGGCGGGGATTTTGCGCCGCAGGGGCTGCACGGGCTTGCCGGTGGTGGACGACGGCGAGATTCAGGGGATTATTTCGCGGCGGGATTTTCGCAAGGTGCGCAAGGCCCGGCAGCTCAAGGCCCCGGTCAAAGCCTTTATGAACACTCAGGTGATCACCATCACGCCCGAACAGAGCCCCCTGCAGGCCGCCCGCATGATGGTCAGGCACGATATCGGGCGGCTGCCGGTGGTCGATCAGGGTAAACTGATCGGCATCGTCACCCGCTCGGACGTCATGATGTATTTCTACGATTTGCTGCCGGCTTAAGGGGAGGGACCGCAGCTGCCCGCTGCGGCATGATTCGCGCGGGCAGGGGCGGAGATCCCGGAGGCGCTGGCGCGCAAATTACACCGGCTGGCCACCCCGCCAGTGCTGAAATTGCGCGCACCCAAGGCGTGATCCAGCGCGCTGGGGTTATGGTTCAGAGGTGGCGAGAAGCCCGTCCAACAACCGGCGGGTTTTGTGCGCCTTTGCGCTGCTGCCGGTCTCGATAAAAAGGGCCAGCGCCCGGCGATAGAAGGGCAGGGCTGCCTGCCGGCGGCCGCTTCCCCAGTAGAGATTCCCCAGGTTGCCGCAATTGTCCGCCAGGCGGCCCCTGCGCTGCAAGTTTTCGTTCAGCTCAAGGGCCTGCAACAGAAACGCTTCGGCACCCGCCGTGTCGTCGAGCAGGGTGTGCGTCAGACCGAGGTGCCCCAGGGTGTCGGCGATACCGGTCTCACTTTTGAGCGAGAGATAAAATTCCCTTGCCTCCTCCAGCGCCTGCTTCGCCGGCCGGGGCAGCCCCATGCGCAGGTCGGTTGCCCCGATTCTGCCCAGTGTATCGGCAATCGTTTCGGGGTTCCCGAGTTTTCGCGCGATTTGCAGCGCTTCCAGCAGAAGGGCTGCCACCGCTCCCAAATCCTTGTGCTGTTCGGCGATATACACCAGGGTTTGCAGATTTTCCACCAGCCCTGCCTGGTTGCCGAGGGCCTTGTTGATCCCGGCGGATTTTCTAACAAAGTCTTCCGCTTTTTCCACCGCGCCGCGGCTCAGGTAGAGGGCGCCGAGATCGGCGCAATGTCTGGCAAAATGTTCATTCGGGTCCAGGGTGCGTTCGATTTCCATGGCCCGCGCGAGCATTTTTTCAGCCAGGTCCAACTCGCCGCTCAGCAGGTAGAGTTCCGCCAGACGGCAGCAATCGCCCGCTATTCCCGAACGGCTGCCGAGCGCCTCGTTGATTTTAAGCGCTTTCAACCGCATCGTGAGCAGATTTTGGCTTTCGAGCGGGTCTGCGCCGTTTATGTCTGCAGATAGGAATTGGGGGGTCATGACATCAAATCGATCTTGTCCGGAAGCCCCGTTCAACGGGGCGCGGGGCTTCCGGACCGGTGCGTGAAATCCGCGTCAAGCCTTTGTGCGATCACCCTATTGGGCACTGACTCTTCGCGTGCCGTTGAACAGGCGCGAGACGATCGTGGATTTGGCCGCGGCAGCCGCGTCGGCTTCATCGTCGACGTCCGAAACGTAGCCCGGCTGATAGATGAAATAGCCGTGATAGAGCTTTCCGGGTTCGATTTCGGTGACGATCGTGGCCTTTTCCCGCAGGCTTCGCGGCGCCCGCGTCGCAATCGCCATGCCGGCGCTGAGAAACAGCAGAAACGCCGCCATGATGTAAGCGGTCTCGGGGGAACCGGTCTTGGCAACGATCATCTGGGAAACCCGTGGAAAGACAAAACCGCCGATACCCCAGGCCGAAAAAACCAGACCGTAATTGGCGCCGAAATTTTTAAGGCCGAAGTAATCTTTGGTTGCGGAGGGAAACAGGGAGAGGTTCGTGCCGTAGTTGAATCCGATCAGCGTGGCGGCCGTCACCAGCAGGAGGGCGCTGCCTTCACCGATGAAGATCAGGGACGTGATGATCAGCCCCTGGAAGGCGAGCATGACGCAAAGGGTGCGCGTGCGGCCGATCTTATCCGAGACGATGCCCGCAACAACCCGCCCGCCGGCGTTGCCGATCGCCATCAGGGCGACCACGATCCAGGCCATGCTGCCCAGGCTGTGCTTGGCCATCTCCGCCACACTGCCGATGATGATCAGACCGGCCCCGGACCCCACGCAAAACATGACCCAGAGCTTGTAGAAAGCTTTGGTTTTGATGGTCTCGCTGGGGGGGAAATCCTCTGGTTTGGCGCTTGGTGACAGCTTGCGGACGTTTTCACTTTGCGGTTTGGTCTCCACCGGTTTGAATCCGGGCGGGGGGTTGACCAGCAGGCTGGCCAGCCCGCAAACCACGACCAAAAATGAGCCTCCGAAAATCATCATCGCGTTGCTGAGGCCGAACCTGCCGATCAGAAAGGTGGCCAGCGGTGCGATATAAACGGATGCCAACCCGAAGCCGGCGACGACAAGGCCGGCAATCATGCCGGTCTTGGAAGCCGGAAACCACTTTATGGCCGGCGGGGTGGCAGAGGCGTACCCGAATCCGAGACCGAGGCCGGTGAGGACGCCGAAACCCAAAATCCAGTTGGCCAGATAGGGGCTCAGGGAGGTGACCAGAAGCCCGGCACCGGTCAAAATGCCGCCGAAAATGGCCGTCAGACGGGGGTTGACTTTATCCTGAAGCCGCCCGGCAGCCAGCATCGCCAGGGTAAACATCAGACAGCACACGGCAAAGGGGTCGTTCAGGGATGCGATATCCCAGTTGAAGCGACCATCGCCGGCGAGGATCGATTCCTTGATTTCCTGCTTGAAAATGCTCCACGTGTAGAGTATTCCCAGGGCAAGGTTGATGCCCACTCCGGCTGTCACAACGCTCCAGCCCCGGTTCTTGATTTTCTCCATCGTTCCCTCCTCTGATTGTGTGCTGTTCATCGGTCCTCGGCAAAAAACAATTCCCCAGCTTGTCGGTCTCTTGGGCCATTCAATGATTCCAAGGGCTGGGGCGTACAGAAAATAAACGAGATTTACAAAATTATTTAAACTTATTGAATTGGATTCAACGACTGCGTGGAAAACCCTAATGCAGGATCGATACCATTTTCAATTATTGTGTAACATGCTGGATTTTAATTGAATAAATTTTTTATGCGGGCAGCGGGGTTTGGGGGAGTACAACTAAGGTTGTGGATTTTTGCCGTTCTGCCCGCCAAGTGGGGCTGCTGAGGGGGAAAGGCGAAACAACAAATCAGGTTGTTGATACAATAAAGGTTGTGGCTTGCGGTCGGCCGCTCGATATTTGAGGGTTTCAGTGCTCCTCGCTTTTTTTCAAGCGTTTGCTCAACGCCTGTTGGGTGATGCCGAGCATGCTGGCAGCGATGGTCTGATTGCCGTTGGCTCTTTTCATGGCCTCCGCCACCAGAAGCTCCGCGGCCTGTTTGATCGTCGGGAGTTTTTTCGGAAAGGTCAGCCCCTCTATCCCCGGGGCGGTGCTGTATTCTTCGTCCCCCGCGGCCGGTTCCTCCCTGGAACGGTAGCGCCGGATTTGAGCCTCGAACACGTCCAGTGCAAGGATGCCGTCTTTGTGCCGGCTGGCGGCATCGAACAGCAGTGTTTTCAGTTCCCGGACATTACCGGGAAACGGGTAGTTCCGCAGCAGGGGGACAAGCTCCTCGGGCGGGGTCGGTATTTTTTTATTCAGCGCCGTGGCGGCCTGCTCCAGAAAGTGGGCGATCAGCAGCGGCAGATCGTCCAGGCGCTCTCGCAGGGGGGGGAGATAGATCCGGTGGGTTCCCAGCCTGAAATTGAGGTCCTTGCGAAATTTGCCGGTTTTCTGCTGCTCCCAGAGATCGACATTGGTCGAGGCGACGATTCTGGCATCCGTTCGCTTGGGGTCGTCGCGCCCCAGCGGAAAGAATTCGTTTTCCTGCAGCAGGCGGAGGAGTTTGACCTGGGAGGCCGGGCTGAGGTCGCCGATTTCATCGAGAAACAGGGTGCCGCCCGAGGCCTTTTCGATGAGGCCCTGGCGCTCTGATTCCGCTCCGGTAAAGGCCCCCTTGGCATGCCCGAAGAGGGTGTCGGAAAAAACACTGTCGTCGAGCCCGGCCACGTTGACCGCCACGAAACTGCCCTTCAGGCCGCTGAGTTCGTGCAGTACCCGGGCGATGAGTTCCTTGCCGACCCCTGTTTCCCCCCGTATCAGCACGGGTTGGGAGGTCTGGGCGATCGATTCGATATACTGGAAAATGGCCAGCATTTTTTTGTTGCGGGTGACGATGTCCGCAAACGCTTCGGGCTGTTCGAGGGAATCCGACAGGATATGCTGTTTGAGGGCCAGATTTTCGCGTTTCAGCTCGCGAAAAGCCATGGCCCGATGAACCGCCGAAACCAGCCGCTCGTCCTCCACCGGCTTGACCACGTAGTCGAAGGCGCCCAACTTCATGCACTGAACCGCAGTCTCGATCTCGACCGCACCCGTCACAATAATGACCGGAATTTCGGGGAATGCTTGGTTTATCTGGCCCAAAAGCTCCCGGCCGTCGACGTGGGGCATGTTTAGATCAAGAAGCATGGCCTCGACCGGGCGGCTTGCCAGGATGTTCATGACCTGGCGGCTGTCCTGGCAGGTCAGGACGTTGTTCAGGCCGGTCATCTGCAGGACGGTGTCGACCGAAAGCAGAATCGCCGCTTCGTCATCCACGATCAGAATGGGGTAGGGGGGGATAGGCCGGGTATTCATAAGATGTCGCGGGGGTTGGGTTCAATTTTTTCGAGCGGCAAAAACACCCGTGCCGTCGTGCCCTGTCCGACCGTCGAATCAAAGCTGATCTGGCCGCCGTGATCCCGCACAATGCGGTCCACGATCGCCAGACCCAGGCCGGTGCCGCCGGCCTCACGCTTGGTGGTAAAAAACGGGTCCCGGATTCTTTGCAGCGACTCTTCAGGGATGCCGCAGCCCTCGTCGCTGACCTGGATCACAATGCGGTTTACGACTTGGTCAAATGCCGTGGCGATGCGCACCCCGCGATCCCGGTCCGGCAGGGACTGGCAGGCATTGACGATCAGGTTGATGATGACCTGTTCGATTTTCTGGGCGTTTCCCATGAAAATGGGGATATCGCCGCCGAAATCGGACTCAAACCGGCGGGTGCTTTGCTTGATCAGATTGCCCAAGAGACCGATCGCCTTGTTTACGATGAGATTGATGTCGATCCGGTCGTGCATTTGCGGGGGGCTCTGGCGCGAAAAGTCTTTCAGGTCCTCGACGATCACTTTCACCCGCCTGGCGCCGTCGGCGACGCTTTCCAGAAGCAGGGGCATGCGATCCTGCAACACGGAAAAGGTCATCCCGCCAACCTTGAAATCCCCGACACCCTGACGGTGGCGATCCAAAATCGGAAGGACCGCATGCCAGGCTTTCTGCAGAATCGTGGCATTGAGCATGATGGATGTCACCGGATTGTTGATTTCGTGCGCCACCCCGGAAACCAGGGTGCCGAGAGTTGCCATTTTATCGGCCTGAAACAGCTGTTCATGGTGAATTCTGGCCTGCTTTTCGGCCGTCTTTTTTTCGGTGATATCCCGCGCGGTGATAAAAAACTGCAGGGCCAGATCGTCGTCGTTGAGCAGCACGAGGGTGACCTCCACCGGTATTTTTGCCCCGGCGGCGGTGGTCAGTTCGGTCTCGAACAGGGACTGCTGAATGGCCCCGGACTGCAGCTGCCCCACCCGCTGTTTGAAGACCGCATGCGCGTCGGCCGGAATCAATTCGAAAATGGATTGTTGGGAAGTCTCGTGCGGGCAGTAGCCGCCGGTTGCGACCCAGGCGCGGTTGACGTAGAGGATGCGCCCATCATGGTCGAAGGCGATGATAAACTCGCTGGCGGTCTCCGCCAGCAGCCGGTATTTGTGCTCGCTTTCGCGCAGGGCGAGATGGATTTCACGCCGCCGCCGCTCCCCCTTGGCGCTCTGTCGGATAATATACCAGGAAAGCAGCAGGATGACCGCCAGGATGCCCAGGCAGACCTTGGTTAACCGGCGGGTAATGGCGGCGATCTCGGCGCGCACATCCTCGACGTAAATGCCGGTGCCGACAACCCAGCCCCAGGGTTTGAATTCCTTTACATGCGAGATCTTCGAAACGATGCGCTGCGGGTCGTCTTTCCACTGCCACTGGTAGTCGACGAAACCCGCGGTGCTCTGCCGGACGGTTTTAACGACCTCGGCAAACAGGCGTTTGCCGTTGGGGTCGGTGAAATCCGACACATCCTGGCCCTCCAGATCCGGGCGATAGGGATGCATGATCAAGATCGGTTGTAGATCGTTGATCCAGAAATAGTCTTTAGATTCGGGCCCGTAGCGCAGGGCCCGGAGGGTTTCGATGGCCAGCGTCTGTGCGTCGCGGCGGGAAATTTCGCCCGCTTCTTCCTTCGCCTGGTAGGCGGACAGCAGACTCCAGGCGGTTTGGTTCAACTCGCGCAGCAGGACCCGCCGGTCATCCAGCATGCGGGCCTCCAGGATCGGCAGGATCAACAAAAAAATAGTGCCGATGAACAGCACGACCGTCAGCATCACCGGCAGGATAATTCGAATCGGCGCCATCTGCAGCCATTTTTTGAGCGAGTGTCGGATCATCACCGGGGCCGGGGAAAGAGGAATTTGGCGGAACTATGACCGAAAGGCGGGAGGGTGTCAAGAAACCTGCAAAGCCCGCAGCACATAGCCTGCAGGGAAATCAAGACAGCGCTGTCGAAACGGTGGTGTCTCAAGGAATCGATTGCGATCGGTGTTGGCGTTGTCCCTGAAAGCATTCCGCCGTTCGATTCCCCAACATAT